>NZ_JBHFKV010000006.1:0-182712 GCF_042879355.1 Photorhabdus sp. RM71S
GTTTCGGTCAGTTGTGTATAGGCCATAGTGCATTTTCCTTTGGCGAGAAAGATGCCTACTATAGCAACTGACCGCCCTTCTGAAAAATTGCACTTATTAGTCGAATCTGCCGTTTGAATGTTATTGTCCATTTTTTATAAATGTAATTAACGGCTATTTTAAATAGAGCAGAACGATAATAGGAATAAATATTTAACATGGTTACTATAAATAAAACATATCTATCTGGGAATGATCAGATGTCTCCTGATTTTGATTCTGAGATCGTTATTGGGTTAGTTGGTGCTGTAGGAACGGATTTGGATATAATTAAAGACTCTATAACACAGAAGCTTAATGCGTTCAGATATGATGTACAGGAGATAAGAATATCTTCTGAAATTATTTCAGTATTAAGAGATATTCCCTCAACGAAGGATAATTATGAAAGGATAAGTTGTTTAATGTCGGAGGGTAATTATTTAAGAGAGATTAGTCAGGATAATTCTATATTGGCATTAGCTGCGGTAGCAGAAATAAATAAAAGAAGAGAGAAGAAGCGCTTTTTATCAATACCGTCTATTAGGAGGGCGTATATTATACATTCTCTCAAACACCCGGATGAAGTCAATGCATTAAGGGAGATTTATGCAAATGGGTTTTTCCTGATAGGTGTATATACGAGTGAATTTCAGAGATTGAGAAATCTTACCGTTGATAAATGTATTGATGAAGTAAAGGCTAGAGAATTGATTAATCGTGATTCCGATGAAGGGAATAAATGGGGGCAGCATACCAGAGATACTTATGAGTTATCTGATTTTTTTGTAAGCTATGATGGAAATAAAAACAGGACCGACAATAATATATGGAGAATATTAGATCTTATTTTTGGTAATCCATATGTTACTCCAACCTTTGATGAGTATGCTATGTTTATGGCTTTTTCTGCTTCGTTACGATCTGGAGATCTTTCCCGCCAGGTTGGTGCTGTATTAACGAAAGATAAGAGCATAATCTCAACTGGGGCTAATGATGTGCCACGGTTCGGCGGGGGATTATATTGGCCTGATTATGTGGGAGATATAATCGAAGATGCTGAAAATGGTAGAGATTATAAAATAGGCGAAGATTCAAACGCGAAACAGAAAAGATTAATTATTGAAGATATACTTAAAGATATTGTGGATGAAAAAAAAGAAGTATTTAAGGAATATCTCCTGCAAAGCAAGATAAAGGATATTACCGAATATGGAAGGGTTGTACATGCTGAAATGGAAGCAATCTTGGCATGTGCGAGAAGTAATATTAGTACTCATAATGGGATATTATATTGTACTACGTTTCCTTGTCATAATTGCGCAAAACATATTGTTGCTAGTGGTATAAGGCGAGTTGTATATATTGAACCTTATCCTAAAAGTAAAGCTTTTGATTTCCATGTTGATTCTATTTCAACACCTGAAGATGAATCTTCTGATAATAAAGTGATTTTTGAACCATTTGTGGGTGTTGGGCCTCGCTGTTTCTTTAATTTGTTTTCAACAAATTTGGGGATAGGATATAAAATAAAAAGAAAAAATAAGGATGGTAAAGTTATTAAATGGTATAGGAAGGATGGAAGGTTGAGGATGAAGATGCTATCATTATCTTATATAGAAAAAGAGACCGAGTCAGCAGCTAACGTGAATAATTTAATAAAGGAGTTAAAAAAATGACTAAGAGAGAAGAGTTCTTAGCTTATTTAAATGAAGCGAGTAAAATAGTTGAACAATGGCCAGATTGGAAGAAAGGTGGATTGAAATCCTTTCGTAATCCGCAGACATCTGGTGAAGATAAGTCTAAGGTTTATACGACAGATGAAGCTAAAAATAAATTGGCATAACCTATTATTATTTATTGTAAAATATGTGGTCCGATAGGAATTTTTTCACTCCAAATTTATATCTTAATAAATCAACTAAAATAATAAATTAAAATTTTAGCTTAAAATGAGCCTGTATATAAAGTTGTAGTCAATTACTTTAATGTAACTTCATCTAAATAAAGTAACCCTTTATAGGGTTACTAATAAATATACCCGTTATCTTTCAAGTTGCCTCTTTGTTGGCTGCACTCGCTCACCCCGGTCACATAGTTACCTATGCTCCCGGGGATTCGCTCCCTTGCCGTCGCGATGCATCTTGAAATCCATAGGGTATATAGCTAATTACTCAAACCCATTATTTATTTTCAAAAAACGCTCTCCTTAAACCTAATTCCAGACCGCGAATTTCTGCCAAACCTTTTAATCGGCCAATACAGGAATAGCCGGGATTAGTCTGTTTTTTCAGGTCATCAATTATTTGATGACCGTGGTCAGGGCGCATTGGAATTAAACGATTATCTCCAGCCGCCTTACGGCGATATTCTTCACGCAGGATTTCCATCACTACGTTATACATATCCACATCACCTGCCAGATGAGCGGTTTCATGGAAAGTTTTACTATTTTCTTCCCGTTGGGTAGAACGCAGGTGAGTGAAATAGATTCGGTTGCCATAGCGCTTAATCATCTCAACCAAATCATTATCGCCACGAACGCCGTAGGAACCAGTACACATGGTAATGCCGTTAACCGGGCTTGGTTCAATGGTTGCTAGCCATTCAATATCTTCAATAGTGGAAATAATACGTGGTAAGCCCAGAATAGGACGCGGCGGATCATCCGGGTGAATTGCCAGACGTAAACCATATTCTTCACATACAGGAACAATCTGGTGCAGGAAATAAGCTAAATGTTCACGCAGTTTATCGCGGGTAATATCTTTGTAGCGATCTAATTGTGCCTGAAATTCTGCTAGCGTATAGCCCTCTTCGGCCCCCGGCAGGCCAGCAATAATATTCGCAGTGAGTTTCTCAATATCAGCAGCAGACAGGTTGTCGTAATAGACTTTTGCCTGAGCTTGTTCTTCGACAGTGTAATCAGCTTCTGCACTTGGACGTTTGAGGATATAGATTTCAAATGCGGCAAAGGCAATTTGATCAAAACGTAGGGCTTTAGAACCATCAGGGAGTGTGTATTCAAGATCGGTGCGTGTCCAGTCCAGCACGGGCATAAAATTATAGCAGACGGTATCGATGCCACATTCCGCCAAATTTTTCAGTGAAGTTTTGTAATTATTAATCCATTGCTGATAGTGACCGGTCTGGGTTTTAATCTCTTCATGAACAGGCACACTTTCAACAACTGACCAGATAAGCCCCTTATTTTCGATGAGGGTTTTGCGAGTCAGGATTTCATCTTTGTTCCAAACATGTCCGTTAGGAATATGGTGTAATGCGGTAACGATGCCGGTTGCACCAGCCTGACGGATATCATCTAAAGAAACAGGGTCATTTGGGCCGAACCAACGCCAGGTTTGTTCCATTGTTATTTACCTTTATGCAAATGCCAGAATGAAAAAAATCCACCAGAATAATTGGATATAAAAAATTATTAATTATTTCGTTAAATTAATTACGCCTCTTTGCTATTTCATAGGGATATGAATTAAAGAGATAACCGTCGAAATAGGGATCATCAACATCAGATAATTCCAGTAAACGTAATTTCACATTCTCCAAATGTTGCCACATGGCTTGTTTCGCTGCCGCCGGATCTTTTTTGATCATGGCGGATAAAATGATCTGATGATCATCCAGCCATTCTTTACGATAATCTTTATCGGTAATTCGCGTGTGCAGTTTCTGCCACATGGGATTATTTTCCCGCCATGCCCAAGATTGTTTAAGCAGTTCAACTAACATACTGTTATGGGTGGCTTCCGCAATCGCCAGATGGAATTCTCTGTCGCCGGATTCATCTTCACCGGAGGCCAAATCTTCGGATTCTTTTTGTAATGCTCGACGCATATTAGCAATGTTATTTGGCGTCACTTGCATGGCGGCAAATTCGGCAATATTACTTTCCAGTAATTGGCGAGCTTGTAATAGCTCGAAAGGTCCTGCTGCGTTAACTGAGCATGAAGAGGAAGTGGGTAGGTGAGGGCGGTTAATAATATAGATCCCGGAACCTTTGCGGACTTCAATAAGGTTTTCTAGTTCGAGCATAATTAATGCTTCACGCACAACGGTTCTGGAAACTCTTAATAATTCAGCAAGTTCTCGCTCTGGAGGTAAGCGATCCCCGATACGATATTGCTGGTTGGCAATCATCTCTCTTAATGAAATGCCAACTTCTTGGTAAGGACGTTTTGGCTCAAGTAAATGCTTCATGGTGTCACTATTGTTGTCGTGATTATCGATGGTGTTGTGTAGATAATAATCAAAAATAGAAATTGGTCAACCAAAAATGCCACTTAAGGGCGAAGGCCAAATGGCCTTCACCAATAATTATCTGACTGCGCGGATGCGCTCCACCATGCGGTAAAGCACTGGGTCGCTTTTCTTAATGTCGTCGTACATCGGTTTGACCGCTTCTTCAAACGATTTTTGATCCACATCGACGAACTTGACTCCAATTTTCTCTGCATTCTGGCGCTCTTTCTCCTCTGATTTTTCCCACAATTGCGTCATATATTGAGAGGAGTTAATGGCAACATTGATGAGAATTTTTTGTTGCTCTGCTGACAGCTTATTTAGCGATTTAGTAGAAATAACAAGGACGTCTGGCACCATAGTATGGTTATCCAGCGAGAAGTATCTGGCAACTTCACTGTGACGGCTCAGGCTAAAAGAGGGAATATTATTTTCTGCGGCATCTACCACACCTTGTTGTAGAGCAGTATACAGTTCGCCATAAGCCAGCGGTGTTGGGTTACCACCTAAGTTTTTCACCATAGAAATGGCGGTTGGGCTAGGCTGAACCCGAATTTTCATGCCTTTTAGATCCTCAGGCGTGCGGATAGGTTTTTTGGCGTAGAAGCTGCGAGCGCCGGCTTCATAGTAGGTTATGCCAATAAAGCCACGGTTTTTGCTGGATGTCAGAATCTCTTTACCAATCTCGCCGTTTTTAATCTTTTCGTAATGGGCTTTATCGCGGAACAGATAAGGTAAGTTAAAAGCGGAATAAACGGGCGAAAAAGCTTCCAGTTCTGCGGCGTTAGATTTAACTAAATCCAGCGCGCCATTTTGCATTAGTTCCATCGATTCCCGTTGGTTACCCAATTGTGCGTCTGGATAGATCCGAATACGAACATCGCCATTCGTTTTTTGGCGAACTTCATCAGCAAACTGAGTCATGGCCTTGTGCACTGCATGGTCGCGGTTATGGTTATGGCTGAGTTTTAATGTTGTTACTGCCATAACTTGTGACGCGCCTAAGGCAAATATCGCTCCGATTACAGTAGATAAAATCCGCTTAGTATTGCTCATTATTCGTTCTCCAATTGTTGTAAATAGGTTACGGGCACAACTGAACTGACGGTCAAACCATAAGCATCACTTCGGATTTCGTCAAAAAGTAAAAGCAATTTGGTTGACCAATATCACAAAATAATCGGCACAACTGGTGAACCAGTCAGTTTGTGATCCCGCTCACTGGATGTTTTTTTGACCTGGATCTTATAATCCAAGCAACGTAAAGTTCCCTTTACTGATTTTGGTCTGAAAGTTTTCCGCTATTTGGTTGACCAGATAGGGCCTCCGTTGAGGCCAATAAGGATAAAGTCCCGTGAAAAACCTTGTGTATTGCATCAATAAAGGTTTGGCATTTTTTACCGTCAGCCTTTCCGTTTTTTTGGTGTTTTGTGTCACATGGCAGGTGGTTTCCCGCTATGTGTTTGGTACGCCGAGTACGGTAACCGATGAACTCGCTCGTTATCTGTTTATGTGGGTTGCCATGATTGGCGCGGCATATACCACAGGTCAACATCGTCATTTAGCTATCGACTTGTTAACGATAAAACTTAAGGGAACAGGAAAAAATAGTGTGGGTTTGGTGATCCAGGCCGCGATCGCTCTGTTTGCTTCGATCGTGCTGGTGTACGGTGGATCGGTACTGGTGATCTCAACCCTTGAAACCGGGCAGATCACTCCCGCGCTGGGATTACAGATGGGATATGTCTATTTATGTCTGCCAATTAGCGGTGTTCTGATGATTTGCTATGTGTTGGTAGACATTATTGCTCTGATTCGGAATTTTTCAGGTAAAGACGCGGTTATTTCTGAAAATCAATAAAGTCACCAGGCAGAAGAGGATGGGCTTATGGATTGGCAAGTGGTTTTAGCGTTGTTTGGTAGTTTTGCCGTGTTGCTGGCACTGGGTGTACCGGTATCCTTTGCGATTGGCTTATCATCATTACTGGCAATTATGATGACTTTGCCACTGGAAGCGGCGATTACCGTGGTTGCGCAACGTATGGCAGTCGGTGTTGATAACTTTTCTTTACTCGCTATCCCGTTTTTTATTCTGGCGGGGAATATGATGAATCAGGGGGGAATTGCTGCCCGTTTGATTAATCTGGCAAAAGTCATAGGTGGCCGTTTGCCCGGTTCTCTGGTGCACGTCAATATTATGGCGAATATGTTTTTCGGTGCGATTTCGGGTTCAGCGGTGGCATCGGCTGCGGCGGTCGGTGGAACGATGGCGCCGATGCAGAAAAAAGAGGGTTATGAGCCGGAATATTCTGCTGCGGTAAACATTGCTTCCTGCCCTGCCGGTTTGTTGATCCCGCCAAGTAATACCTTGATTGTTTACTCACTGGTTTCTGGTGGCACATCAATTGCGGCGCTGTTTTTGGCAGGTTATATTCCCGGTATTTTGATGGGCCTATCCTTGATGATTGTGGCGGCAATTATTGCCAAACGCCGTGGTTATCCGGTATCACCTAAGCCGACATGGAGTGAGTTTTTCACCACATTGGTTCGCGCATTGCCTTCTCTGATGCTGGTTGTGGTTATTATGGGAGGGATCATTGCGGGTATTTTTACCGCCACAGAAGCCTCGGCGATTGCCGTGTTATATAGCTTTGTATTAGCAGTATTGATTTATCGTGAAGTCAGTATCACCCAATTACCCAAAATCATTTTGGATTCTGCGGTGACCACTTCCATTGTTTTGTTGTTGATTGGTGCATCAATGGGCATGTCTTGGGCAATGGCGAATGCGGATCTGCCCTATTTGATCGCTGATGCACTTATGGCGGTTTCTGAAAACCCTCTGGTTATTCTGTTGGTCATTAATCTCATTCTGTTGTTGGTCGGAACCTTTATGGATATGACACCGGCGATTCTGATTTTTACGCCGATTTTCCTGCCAGTAGCGCAGAATATGGGCGTTGATCCGGTACATTTTGGCATCATTATGACCTTTAATCTGGCTATTGGTATCTGTACACCGCCGGTAGGGAGTGCGCTGTTTGTTGGCTGTTCTATCGGTGAAGTCAGCATTAATAAGGTATTGAAACCCTTAGTCCCCATGTATTGCGCTTTGGTTATCGCGTTGATGTTGGTGACCTTTATACCGCAACTGAGCTTGTGGTTGCCTCAGATGTTACTGAATGACTGAGCATTCAGGTAATCCGCGTCATTAAACAGGAATTGTTCTATGATCCGTAATATAGCCAACAGCAACATCAATCCTGCTATTTCTCTGCCTTCTTATGATCGTCAAAAATTGGTTACCCGTATTGTTCATCTGGGATGTGGCGCTTTTCACCGCGCACATCAGGCGGTTTTTACTCACCATATGTTGGAAAAAACGGGCAGTGACTGGGGAATTTGTGAAGTTAGTTTGTTCTCCGGTCATCGGTTGATTCAGCAACTTAAAGAGCAGGATTGCTTGTGTACCATTGCGGAGAAAGGGGCGGAAAAAGCGGAGCTGAAAATTATCGGCTCTATGATTGATGCTTTGCACCCTGAGTTTGTCGGTCAGCAAGGTATTCTGGAAACTATAGCGCAGCCGCAAGTGGCGATTATTTCTCTGACGATTACCGAAAAAGGGTATTGCATCGATGCAGCCAGCGGCAAACTGGATGTGAATAATGCATTCATTCAACGGGATTTAGCTAACCCAACCGAACCGACATCGGCCATTGGTTATATTGTCGAGGCGCTTCGTCTGCGTTATGAACGTGACTTACCGCCATTGACGGTGATGTCCTGCGATAATGTCAGAGAGAATGGCAAAGTTGCCCGTGAAGCGGTGGTGGGTTTTGCCCGCTTACGTGATGAAAAGTTAGCCCAATGGATTGAACTGAATGTGACGTTCCCATGCACTATGGTTGACCGTATTGTTCCTGCGGCCACATTAGAATCGTTGGAGCAGATAGCTGAACAGTTGGGGGTATATGATCCGTGTGCAATCACCTGTGAACCTTTCCGTCAGTGGGTAATTGAAGATAACTTTGCCAATGGCCGTCCAAACTGGGATGTAGCAGGGGCGCAGTTTGTTAAAGATGTGGTGCCTTTTGAAACTATGAAATTACGGATGTTAAACGGCAGTCACTCATTTTTAGCCTATCTGGGCTATTTGGCGGGGTATGCACATATTGCTGACACAATGGCAAACCCCGATTATCGGCAAGCTGCTTTGGATCTGATGCTGAAAGAACAAGCGCCAACCTTGACGATGCCGCCAGGAATCGATCTCTTTCAGTATGCTCATCTACTGATTGAGCGTTTTAGTAACCCCAACCTTAAGCATCAAACCTGGCAGATAGCAATGGATGGCAGCCAGAAACTGCCACAACGTATGTTTGATTCTGTCACTTATCATCTGGCAAACGGCAGCGATTACCGCCATTTAACTTTGGGTATCGCCGGGTGGATGCGTTATGTCAGTGGAAAAGATGAACAAGGCAAATTGATTAATGTGCGTGATCCGCTCGTTGAGCAATTTAAATCTATTTATCAGCAACATGGGTTATCTGCTGATGTAGTGCCTGCACTGTTGGCGATTTTCGGCAGCCCATTATTAGCTAATTCGCATCTTGTCCGGGCAGTTACCGAAGCTTATCAATTATTATTGGAACGCGGCGCCCGTCATGCTGTGGCGACACTTTGATTTGGCTGACAGGAACAAAGATATGAAAAATTTTATGTGTGAAGATTTTCTTCTAAACAGTGAAACTGCTCGTCAGCTATATCATGAACATGCCGCAGATATGCCGATTTATGATTATCACTGTCATCTTAATCCACGAGAAATTGCTGAAAATCGCCGGTTTGATAATCTTAGTCAGATTTGGTTAGAAGGGGATCATTATAAATGGCGGGCTATGCGCTGTGCGGGTATTGATGAATCGTTGATTACCGGCAAGCAAACCAGTAATGCTGAAAAATATCAGGCATGGGCAAAAACAGTACCGCTAACATTAGGGAATCCGCTTTATCACTGGACTCACTTGGAATTACGTCGTCCATTTGGTATTACCGGGAAATTGTTCGGGCCGCAAACTGCTGATGAAATCTGGCATCAATGCAACGAAAAACTGGCAACACCGGAATTTTCAGCTCGTGGCATTATGCAGCAAATGAATGTGCGTATGGTTGGAACTACGGATGATCCGGTGGATTCTCTGCAATATCACCGCCAAATCGCGACAGATGAGAGTTTCGATATCGAAATATTGCCAAGCTGGCGTCCTGATAGGGTGTTTAAAATTGAGCTGGTGGGTTTCGTTGACTATATCAAACAGCTTGAGGCCGTGGCTGATGTATCGATCGCTGCTTTTGCTGATGTGTTGAACGCGTTGGAGCGTCGGCTTGAGCATTTTGCTGCTCATGGCTGCCGGGCTGCTGATCACGGCATAGAAAATCTACGCTATGTTCCTATTCCTGATGAAACGGTATTAAATGGCATCCTGCAAAAACGGCTGGCAGGGAGAACGCTCTCTGAGCTTGAAATTGCACAGTACACCACGGCGATTCTGGTATGGCTTAGCCGGCAATATGCCGCTCGTGGTTGGGTGATGCAAATGCATATCGGCGCTATTCGCAACAATAATAGCCGTATGTTCCGCTTACTTGGCGCGGATAGCGGCTTTGATTCCATTGGTGATAACAATATCGCTTGGCCATTATCTCGTTTGCTGGACAGTATGGATGTGACGGATGAGTTGCCGAAAACGATTCTTTACTGCTTGAATCCACGAGATAACGAAGTAATTGCAACGATGGCCGGTAACTTTCAAGGTGGCGGTATCGCCGGTAAAGTTCAGTTTGGTTCGGGCTGGTGGTTCAATGATCAGAAAGATGGCATGTTGCGTCAGCTTGAACAACTTTCCCAACTTGGGCTGCTGAGTCAATTTGTGGGTATGTTGACCGATTCTCGTAGCTTTCTTTCATACACGCGGCATGAATATTTTCGTCGCATTCTGTGTAACTTGTTGGGGCAATGGGCAGAAAAGGGCGAAATTCCTAACCACAAAGCTATGTTAGGGCAGATGGTTGAGGATATTTGCTTTAATAACGCCCGTCGTTATTTTGCCTTGCCGGGAGAAAACTCATGAAACAGATTGCATTCCTTGGTGAATGTATGATTGAACTTAATGGCGTCCCTTTTGCTACCATGTATCAGGCTTTTGGTGGTGATGTCCTGAACAGTGCGGTTTATTTAGCACGTGCAAGCCAACAGGAGATTGCCGTTCATTTTGTGACGGCGTTAGGGGTGGATCCCCTCAGTGAAGGGATGATCACTCGTTGGCAAGACGAGGGTATTCGTACCCATCTGGTTTTGCGTGATCCGGCTCATCAACCGGGATTGTATTTGATTCAACTCGATGAACTGGGAGAACGGACTTTTCTGTACTGGCGTAGTGATTCCGCTGCTCGTTATATGGTGCGCCATCCTGATTTCTCTTCGGTTATGCAAGCATTACAGCGGATGGATGCCATTTATCTCAGTGGCATCAGCCTGGCTATTTTGCCTGCTGATGATCGTGAAAAGTTACTAAACTCGTTGGCTGAACTGGCTGCTCAGGGAAAAACCATCGTTTTCGACAGTAATTACCGTCCGACATTGTGGGAAAGTGTGCAGGAAGCCAAGAACTGCTATCAGAAATTACTCGCCTTTACCTCACTGGCACTGGTGACAGATGAAGATGAATGTAAGTTGTGGGGCGATAAATCGGTTACAGCAACCATGATTCGCCTTAAACAAGCAGGCGTTAAAGAAGCTGTTATTAAAGCGGGGCCTGCCGGTTGCTATTATCAGCATTTGATACAGGACACGCCGATTGAGCTAATCCCAACGGCACCGGTTGTTGACGTGGTCGATACTACGGCGGCAGGAGATGCCTTTAATGCTGGGTTTCTGGCAGGATTTTTGATGGATTGCCCAATACAACAAGCGGCAATCATGGGGCATCGTCTGGCTGGTAGCGTTATTCAGCATAAAGGGGCGATTATTCCAGTCAGTGACACTAAGACAGTGACTGATGGTTTCTTTTAACAGTAGGAAAAATCGATGAGACAGATGATTGAGCAGTTGCGCCAGTTAAAAATTGTACCTGTGATTACTGTTGAGCGTGCGGAAGATATTATTCCGCTAGGTAAGGTGTTAGCTGATAATGGTTTGCCGGTAGCGGAAATTACTTTCCGTTCTGCGGCAGCGGCGGAAGCTATTCGTCTGTTGAGAGAGGCTCAGCCGAATATGCTGATTGGTGCGGGAACCGTCCTGAATCGTGAACAAGTGGTTGCTGCGAAACAGGCTGGCGCCGATTTTATGGTTTCTCCGGGTTTTAATCCAAATACGGTCAAAGCCTGTCAGCAATTAAATATTCCTATTATTCCGGGTGTGAATAATCCAAGTGCGATTGAAGGCGCAATGGAATTGGGGTTAAAACTGCTGAAATTCTTCCCGGCAGAACCTTCTGGAGGTTTGCCAATGATTAAAGCAATATTAGCACCTTATACCGAACTGCAAATTATGCCTACTGGAGGTATCGGACCAAACAATATCCGCGATTATCTTGCTGTACCGCGTATTGTGGCGTGTGGTGGTTCATGGATGGTTAGTCAAGCGCTGGTGGATAACCGAAATTGGCAGGAAATTGGCCGCCTGACTCGTGAAGCGGTGGATTTGGTTAATACTTAAGGAGTAGTTATTATTGCATTGGAATAAAATATTATTCCGATAATATGCCAAAGAGAAGAAAGGATTTAGTAAAAATTCTTTTTGGTATTTAATAATTTTCAATTTTGTTAAGTGGTGATATTTGAACTTCTAATGACCTGTTATTTAATTATCTGGTAAGCTTAAGCGGTTAGAAACAGAGCAAGAGAACTCGCCGTTTTTACGGCGGGGAACAGTCACTTCTGTTTGCCTAATGGAAGCATCAGCGTGTATGGCTCCAACGGTGACTGGGCGAAGCCAAGACGCGTATAGAACGTTCGAGCGCTCTCATCAAGTGCGTGGACGATTATAGCCGAAATGCCCACCTGTTCTGCCGTGCTGGCGACACGCTTCCAAGCATCTTGGAGAAGCAATGCCCCGAGCTTCTTCCCCTGATATTCCACATCGACAGCCAGACGGCCGAGAAGCACTACAGGGATAGGATCTGGCATATTGCGTTTAAGCGATGGTGTAGATTCAATATGATTAATTGAACCGGCGCTTAGACAATAATAACCGATAACGTCTTTTGTACCTTCCTTGCAAATAACAAGTGTGCGGCTCGCGCCGAGCTTATTATTTTTTAAAGCCCGGCGTGAAAGCCATTCGTTTAATGTTTCATGCTGGCAATAAAAATCATTTATATTATGTTCAGCCGTTAATATTTCAGGTGTGCTTATTCCCACGGAGCTTTATATCCCATCAGTTTTTTAAAACCTTCATTATCAGAAAGCGGTTGTTCCAGCATCTGCATGAACACATGGTATTTTTCGTCGTTAACGAAAAAGTGGCGCTGATCGAGTATGGCATCTTCGGCTGCGCGGCAGGCAGCATCCAAGATGAAATCAGTTCGGGTCTTTGAGAGCAGGTTTGCTGCATGGTCAATAAGCTCCCGCTGGAAGGCTTTCGCCCGGATGTTGATCGGGGTTTCTTTAGGCTGTGTTCTCATAAATCACCTGTGTAGCAAATTGGTAGACAGTCATTATAGCAGTTGTGTAATTGATAGATATACATTTAGCGTCTCCATTTGAAATCTTATGAAACGTAAGCATGCTGGGTTACAAATATATATACCCGTCATCTTTCAAGTTACCTCTTTGTTGGCTGCACTTGCTCACCCCGGTCACATCGTTATCTATGCTCCGGGGATTCACTCCCTTGCCGTCGCGATGCATCTTGAAATCCATTGGGTATAGTGGATGGTCTTCTGCTGACTGGCGTCGGCCTAATTTATATGAACGTCAGACACCAGAACAAACTTTGTTAGAATTACCGACAGTGAGCTTGATACCTGAAAATATCTTAATGCAATTGAAACCCAGCTTATGAAAATCGTCGATTAGAGCTAGAACAAATGCAATCGATTATTATGAAACTTTGTGAGTCTCACTATATCCGTATTGATGTGTTAAGCATACTACTTAATCGTTCTGCAAAGAATCTCAGACAGCGCCATATAAAACCACTGCTTAATAAGCAGAACCTAATGATGGCATTTCCACAAACACCGAATCATCCCAATCAAGGATATACTGTCAAAGATTTATTACAGAAAGATTGATATTTCTTATGGTAGAACAACAGAGAAGTATTTAATTTATGTAGAAGTATATTCATGAAATATTTTATTTGCGTAAGAGGATGAGGGATATAGGTTATAAGAAGGAACTTGAAAATCTGCTTCTTTTTTTGCAGTTATTTTATTAGCCATTCAATCCTTATCGAATAGAAAATAAAATAGATTTATGAGAAGGTTTTGCTTTTTTATTTATTATAAGGAATAAACTTTAGATTAGCGATGTTTGATAGTTATAATATGTCATAATCTTAGCACCGATTTATTGATAATAGGCCAATTTTGGCCCAGTATTATATATACCCGTTATCTTTCAAGTTGCCTCTTTGTTGGCTGCACTCACTCACCCCGGTCACATCGTTATCTATGCTCCCGGGGATTCGCTCCCTTGCCGTCGCGATGCATCTTGAAATCCATAGGGTATAAGATAAAAAAGAAATAAAGCAAATTGAGGCTCATGGCTCTATATTTCACAACGAGTCGTTATTTGAATAAAATCAGCAGATTCACCGATCTTTATTTCAACATTTACGCCTTTGACCTCATTAATATTATTTATATGAGTGCCTCCGCATGGGATAGTGACCACCGTAGAATCAATTGTAGATTTCCATAATCTGGTATCATTAATCTCTTTTGATTGATATTCAATGGTTATTTCCGCACCCTGAGATAACCAATTATTAAGTGTGTTATTAACTTCCCTATTAATTTTATCTAGGTTTTCAATTAATATATTTTCATCAAATCCTTTCTTTTTGATCGATTTACCAAAGCGATAAGTATCAACGGATTGAAGTTCTGTGATAGAAGATTGGTAAATGGCGGCTTTATCTAAATTATAGTTTCCTAAATCATCGGTATCGTATACTTTAGACCATATATGATTAGTTGCTTTATTCAAAGCAAGAGACATAAAGTGAGCCATCGAGTGTGTGGCACTTACCCTATATCTTGTCTTATCGTTCACAGATAGAGTTACCGTTTTCCCTATGAGATCTCTTTCAGAAATTCCCTGTAAATCAGGTAAGTAGTGTGCTGGCATAATTTTAGCTGGCGGTGTTGCTTGTTTCGTTATTTCCTGGTCTATATATAAATGACCATCAATAAGGCCAGCGGTATAAACTTTTGTCACGGCGAGTTCTTTATCATCTATTGAGATTATGCCATGATCATGTAGTTGGTCTGGCCACTTATAGTTCTTCGGGTAGAACGGACTATCTTGGGTTATCAAAATGGCGCCATCTTCGTATTTCATAACCCCGATAATGTTAGATTCTAACGTCAGGGTTCCCAGCATAAATGAGGCTTCGGCTGTCAATAATTCATTAATATTCATATCTATAATCATGTAATATCTCGCTAGTTATAATTTGGAGGGGACCTATTGCTACCAAGTCGTTTGTTAATTTTATTCCCTAAAAATAACTTAAGAATTTGTTTTTATTTGAATTTTTAGTTAATCAAAGAGATAGTTGGCAGTAGTATCAAATATGATTATTCTCATCTCCGTATATTAATCAAAGATAGAATTAAAAAAGCCGTATCAATATGTATGTAATAGCTTTATTTATAGGCTATTTTAGGTATTATTGCAAATGGAAAAGTCACATGTTTTAAATGTTTTGTTTACATGATCAATTGCTATTTTCAGAGTAAAATTTGTTGATTAGTTATCAAAATGATTTTTTGGACCAAAAAATAGACAGTCGAACTAATGAGGTATACGATACATACACCTGATATCTGATAAGAGGAAATAAATATGGTTGCTATGGTAAGAATTAATATAGATTTACCGGAAGAAACGATTAGGAAGCTTGAGATTTTGAAGGAACGTTCTCCTGATAAGTCACGTGCTGCACAGATCCGAAAAGCAATAGATGCTTATCTTGATGCTAATATTTCAGAACAGAATAATAGTGCTTTCGGTTTGTGGGGGGACAAAAAATCGGATGGATTGGAATATCAAAATAATTTACGCAAGGAGTGGCAATGACTGCTATGAAGTCGTTATTTGATACTAAATATTTATAGGATATTGACGGTATGATTGCAAGTATTGCATAACATAAGGTTTAAAGATCATGCCAATGAGATTATGAATGGCTTAAAGGAATACGGGCCTATTTGCTCGTAGCGTAGTTATGTTGCACTTACTATCTATGAGAAACTGTGACATCTATTATCTTTTTCTATTGACATATTAGTTATATTAATGAAAATGTCTATGTTGTAATGACTATTCTATAGGTGGCTAAGGAGTTCTATTATGGATTATCTGTCATACAAAAAACAGGCTGATCATGTTATAGCAAAAAACATAGATAATGTAACAAGAAAATCTGCACCAATTGTATATTCAACTATGGAGGATATTTATTTAGGTTTAGTTAGATTGAGAAACTCTCAAGCTTTTTTGTATAAAGATATTTATGGTAAGCAGATATCCAATGAAGACCAGAGAATGATTGATGCAGCTATTAAGACGATTTTTAAAAAAGGAGATGTCATTTATGATATTGTGTTTACAATCATAAATACAATGTATGATTTTATTCCTGAGAGAACACAAAGAATTATATCTGAGAAATTTAATTTAGTAGTAGCAACATATGGCGTTCAAACAGCAACAAAGATTAGTGTAGCTACTGCAATAACAAGTTTAATATCGGTTAAGATAAATGCACTTCCATCTGTAAAGGCAAAAATAGCAACATTTTTAAACATATCAATAAACTCCCTTGCTATTTATGGGATCTTTGAAAAAGCAGCTAGATCTGCACGAAAATTAAAAATAGAATCCCCTGTGACATATTTAGCCTTAAAGAAAAAGGGGTTAGAAATGCTTTATTTTTTGGTTGAACCATACATGTCGAAATTAATAAATATTTATAGAAAAAATATCATAACCTTAGAAGATGAAAAATTACTTTTAGATGAAATAGAAAGACTAATTTACCTTTAACTTAACATGAGATAATTGGTGAAGAAAAATGGACTTGATTAAATCTTTTGTAATAGATCTTGTTGGAATTTTCATAACATTTGCTCTTTGTTTAGCATGGTTTGTAATTACCCCAGAAGGGTTTGGTATAATTGGAGGGATAATTATTCTTATAGCGTCGTATTTTGTTACAATAAAAGTAAAGAAAAAACTGTTGAAGTTAAAATAACTTCAACAATAAGGTATGGCATTGATTAATAATGTGTTAGTACACTCTATCATCCCATATGCTATAGCCTGAAGTTCCAGCTATGTGGTGTTTCCATGTTATGCTTTTGTATGCTAGAGAAATAGTTTCAAATGGTATTGCATTTGAACTGTCTATACTGTGAGGATAATTAGCACATATATCAACAATAGAAGCATCTCTTAACTCAACGGTGTAGAACTTTTCCATAACACCAAAAGAATTAATTCTGTAAAAATCAAAAAAAGCATTTAAAACTTCATTATTAGAAATAGCTATGCCAAGTAGAGGAGATGATTTATCTATTATTTTTATGAAATCTACTGGGTGATGATCAGAATTTTGTTCTCTAGTTAGACTATGAACGAAAGATAAAACTTGAATTTCATCTTCATGTCCAATTTGATATCTATTTCCTATGGAGTCAGATGTTGAACACCCTGATGATATTAACCCTTGTTTGCGGCCAGTTAGTTTTAAGTAAATAGAAAAGCTCATATAAACATCCTATATTAATCCCATAACAGTTAATAGAAGTGTCTATATTATCTCCATAATACAAAAGAATCAAAAGTATTATTTATATAAGAATCTTAAAATGTTCGTAGGTTAATTGCTCCAACATGGAGAATAGGGCAGTATTTTACACTTAATATATATAATATTTTGCTAATTTTTGTGTCAATTTTGAGTTGGAAAGACTAATATAACGTTTAAAGGAAAAATAGGACGTAAGTTCAACGTAATAAAAACCGCGAGAAAGTTTTTAATATTCTCGCGGTAGTCGCGTTTTCTAAACTGGAAGATCAATGATTTTCTGTGAAGAAAAATCAAATCTCGCTACGTGGTTTAGCATTCTCCGCCAACCATGCTGCAACGCGCTGCTTCTGTTCTTCATTCAGCCACATACCCAATTTGGTCCGGCGCCAGATTGCGTCATCCAGTTCAACAACCCACTCATTATCAACCAGATAACGAAGCTCTGCTTCATACAAACCGTGGCCGAAAGATTCACCCAGATCTGCCAGATTATTAGCACCTTGCAGAATCAGTTCGCTGTTGCTGCCGTAAGTACGCGCATAACGTACAGCAACACCTTCCGGTAACCAGTTGTAACGTTTACGCAATAAACGGGCATAACCATCACGATCGCACCCTTCCAGATTACCCCCCGGTAACTGACCATTTTTGGTCCAGGCTTTTCCGGCATTGGGATAATATTGCATGAGCTTCTCGGTTGCGTGTTCTGCCAGCTTACGGTAAGTAGTTAATTTACCGCCGAACACAGACAGTAATGGTGCTTTGCCCTGTTCATCATGAATGTCAAGGGTATAGTCGCGCGTAATTGCCTGAGGTGAATCGGATTCATCATCGCACAGTGGACGTACGCCAGAATAGGTCCAGACGATATTGTCACGGCTAAGTTGTTTCTTGAAGTGGTCGTTGTAAACTCTCAGCAGATAATTAATCTCTTGATCGTCAATCTTCGCTTCTTTTGGATCACCTTGATATTCTACATCGGTGGTTCCGATAATGGAAAATTCATCCATCCAAGGAATAACAAATACGATACGGTGATCTTCGTTTTGCAGAATATAAGCTTGCGGCTCATCATGCACTCTTGGCACCACAATATGGCTGCCTTTGATCAGGCGAATACCATAAGGTGATTTCAATTTCAGGCCATCGTCAAAGAATTCTTTAACCCAAGGGCCGGTAGCATTAACCAGACCTTTTGCACGCCAAGTATAGGTCTTACCTGTACGCAGATCTTCGGCTTCGACCATCCAACCCTCTTGTTCGCGCCATGCACGGGTCACTTTTGTTCGGGTACGGACTTCCCCGCCACGTTTTTTGACTTCTTGAGCGTTAAGGACAACTAAACGAGCATCATCAACCCAGCAGTCAGAATATTCAAAGCCACGGACCAATTCTGGTTTCAGAACAGAATTGGCACCGAATTTTAGCCCTTTACTGCCAGGCAGGCTGACACGTTTGCCCAAATTGTCATAGAGGAACAGGCCAATACGGATCATCCATGCTGGACGCAAATGTGGCTGGTGCGGCAGGCGGAAACGCATCGGAAAAGCGATGTGTGGTGCAAGGTTCAGTAAAACTTCACGTTCTGCCAGCGCTTCGCTGACCAGACGGAATTCATAATGTTCTAGATAGCGTAAGCCACCGTGGATCAGTTTTGAACTGGCGGATGATGTGGCTTTGGCTAAGTCTTGTGCTTCCAGCAACAGAACAGAGAGTCCCCGGCCAGCAGCATCTGCCGCAATTCCGGCACCGTTGATCCCGCCGCCGATCACAATCAAGTCTTTAGTCTCCATGCATCCCCCTAAAATGTTCGAAATAGTTCTTTAATGCTCGCTTTCGCTCAAGATTGTAATCAGAAATCGATCAATAGCCAACTATTTGCTAAGAAAAAATATGTTCACGTGATATAGATAACAAATATTACCTTATCCATATGATTTACATGGTATTAATGAAGAAGCTAAAAGATGGTGTAATTGTGGAACGGCAAGGAGATAGGGGATAGTGCTATCCCCTGAATATAGAAAAAATTCTTAGCAGAGTTCGAGCTGCACGTTATATTGCTCAATCACTTTCTGGATGCTTGGCGGGGGAAGTTGGTCAGTAAATAGATGATCAATGAGATTCATGTTACCCAGATTAACCATAGCATTGCGGCCAAATTTAGAATGGTCAGTGACTAACATAACACAACGGGAGTTTTCGATAATTGCGCGCTTTATGCGTACTTCATGGTAATCAAATTCCAGTAATGAGCCATCCATGTCAATGCCACTGATGCCGAGAATGCCGTAATCAAGCCGAAACTGAGAAATAAAATCCAGTGTGGCTTCACCGATAATCCCGCCATCACGGGAACGAATCTCCCCACCCGCCAGAATTAAACGAAAGTCTTCTTTTGTCATCAACAGGGTAGCGACATTGAGGTTGTTAGTGACAATCCGCAGAGCTTTATGATTTAACAGTGCGTGAGCGACAGCTTCGGGTGTGGTGCCAATATCAATAAACAGCGTTGCGCCATCCGGGATATGGCTAGCAACACGTTGCGCAATACGTGCTTTCTCTTCTGACCACATGATCTTGCGGTCATGATAGGCAGTATTAACCGAACTTGATGGCAATGCGGCACCGCCGTGATGCCGCTGTATTTTGTTTTTATCTGCCAAGTCGTTCAAATCACGGCGGATAGTCTGGGGGCTGACATTAAAGTGTTCAACCAACTCTTCAGTGCTGACGTAGCCCTGAAGGCGTACCAGCTCAACTATTGCATCATGCCGTTGAGTTTGCTTCACGATAGTCCTCTAAGTGTCTAAAAGTGTCGGTTATTATTTTTGAATGTATGACGGTTATCCCACAACGCCATCAGTAAACCGATAATTAAACCGGAGAAATGGGCGGCGTTGGCAATCGATAGTCCAAATGCATCGAAGTATCCAACAATCAGCCAGAAGATCGAAAAAGCCATCAAACCACGGGGAACACCGATACCACGTTCGGGAGCACGTTCACCGGTTAGCCAGACATAACCAATTAAAGCGTAAACAACCCCAGAAAGGCCGCCAAAATGAGAACCACTGAATAATGATTGTCCCCAGCCGCTGAAAACAGCGGAAACAATCATAATGACAAACAGTTTTCCTGTACCGAGGTGCTTTTCTGTTTGCCCGCCAAGATACCACCACCACATGAGATTAAAGATGATATGCAGTAGTGAGAAGTGCAGTAAGCCGTGAGTGAACCAACGCCATAGTTCCATATGTTGGCTATCGTCAGGCCATGCCAGCCAAGACATCACCTGATCATCACCGGCAAATTGCATCCAGAGATAAACGACGATATTTAGGAACAAAACCGTGATGGTTAACGGACCTGCCTGACGACTTAAATATTGCCAATTCAGATTATTGTGGTACTTCAATGGGTGATTCACATCGCCAGATTGCCAACTGGCCGCTTGATAACGTTCATTTAGCGGATCGCGGGTAAATTGCTCTAGCTCTTGCTGAACTAGAGTAAGTTTAGTGTCATCTTCCAGCCATAGTTCGACGTGTTGCTCATCGTGACTGGGGCGCATAGTGAGATGGACCTGATGGGTTGCCATATAATCGATAAAGGCTTGCGCTAGACGCGGGTTTGAAATAGCGATTACGCGGATCATGAGGTGTGTTATGCCGGATTAGGTAAGGAGTCAACAGCGTGAGGATAGTCTCTGCGCCAAGCTTCAAAACCGCCATTAATGCTGTAGACAGCTTCAAAACCGATGTTTAATAAATACTGAGCGGCATTCTGGCTGCTATGACCGTGATAACACATAACCATAACCGGCTGCTCGAAATTGGCCTGTAACATAAATTCATTCAATGTGTCGTTGGTTAAATGAAAAGCATTACATGCATGACCCGCCCGGAAACTCTGTGGATCGCGGATATCCACCATAATGGCGGATTTATCCTGCCAGTGTTGATAAGCCTGCTCAGGGCTGATGGTTTGAAAATGTTCCATATATATTTTGACTTGCTCTTGAAAACTTAGAGATTATCCCGTTAGATTATTATTGTAATAATGTTTTCCCGACGATTATCCGAGCGGGAAAATTTGTTATCAGTAATAAGTGATCAGTAATACGTTATTAGTAATAAGAATGTTCACCGCGTTGGTGTTCAGTCAAGTCTTTTACCCCTTTTAGTTCCGGGAACATGTTCAGCAACTCTTTTTCAATCCCTTCTTTCAGGGTGACATCAACCATTGAACAGCCATTACAGCCGCCGCCGAATTGAAGGATAGCAAAACCATCATCCGTGATTTCCATCAGGCTAACGCGGCCACCGTGACCGGCTAACTGTGGATTAATTTGTGACTGCAAAACGTATTCCACACGTTCGATAAGTGGGGAATCATCAGAAACTTTACGCATTTTGGCGTTAGGGGCTTTTAATGTTAGCTGAGAGCCTAACTGATCGGTGACAAAATCAATTTCAGCTTCTTCAAGGAAAGGGGCGCTCAGTTCGTCAACGTAAGCTGACAGTTGATCAAATTTCAATTCAGTATCTGTTGCTTCAACAGCATCAGGCGGGCAGTAAGATACGCCGCACTCAGCGGTAGGTGTGCCTGGATTGATGACAAATACACGAATTTGTGTACCCGGTTCTTGGTTTGCCAGTAATTTGGCAAAATGAGCTTGTGCTGCTTCAGTAATATTAATCATATCATTTGCTCAATAGTTGACTGCTATAGTTGGTTATAATACGCCCATTCTCGTATTGACTACAAGGTTCGACAAATCGCCCAGACCTGCACTGAATGGGCACCAGCACGAATTAACAAACGGGAAATTTCAGTCATGGTCGCACCGGTGGTAATCACATCATCAAGTATGGCGACATGTTGTCCCGCGACGGAGCCACAAAGCTGAAATGCTTTCCTGAGATTAATTTTACGCCGTGCTGCCGATAAATTTCTTTGCGGTAGTGTAGCATGCGTCCGCTGTAGAAAGCTTTGCTGGTAATCGCATTGTAGCCATTCTGATAACTGCTTTGCCATTAATACACTTTGATCAAATCCCCGTTTCCAGCGCCGGCGTCGATGCAGTGGCACACTGAGCAGAATGTTGGGTTTATACCATCGTCCATCACGATAGCCCTGTTGCCAGTGCAGCAGAAACAGACGCGCCAGAACTGACGCAAGTTGTGGGGTACCGTGATATTTATAGCGACGAATCAGGCCACTCAGTGGTGGGCAGTAGTCGGTAATCGCTATCATATTTTCCCATAGAGGCGGTTTTTTGAGGCAGCGTCCACAAGGCAGTGAAGAGAGTTCTGAGGGTAGAGCGCAGCACGGGCACATGTTTGTCAAACGTTTCAGCCGCTTGTTGCAAAAACTGCATACTCCATGATGTGGAAACCAAAGAGGCTGACGGCATAGCCAACAGTACCCAACCATTGTTAGCATAGGTTTCTTCCTTGATGGCAAATAAAGTTGAGAATAACAATGGCTGATCTATTTTGGCAGACTTCTGCGGGAGATTCGCGTGATCTTGTGTTGCTGCACGGATGGGGGCTGAATGCGGAAGTTTGGCGTTCCATTGAAATGCGATGCGCTCCGCATTTTCGTTTGCATCTGGTGGATTTACCGGGTTATGGCCGTAGCCAGAAATATGGCCCGATGAATCTTGCTGACATGGCGGATGAAGTTTGGCGATATGCGCCTGAAAATGCGCTATGGCTAGGTTGGTCGTTGGGAGGATTAGTTGCCAGCCGGATTGCCCTTGACCATCAGGATAAGGTTGCCGGATTAATTACTGTGGCTTCTTCACCGCATTTTAGCGCAGAAAGTGACTGGTCGGGGATTAAGCCGGAGGTTTTGCGCGATTTCGAACATCAGTTGAGTGAAGATTTCCAGCGCACAGTTGAGCGTTTCCTGGCTTTACAGACGTTGGGCACAGATAGCGCCCGTCAGGATGCGCGATTACTGAAATCTGTTGTGCTGGCGCAGCCGATGCCTTCTGTTGAAGTGCTGCATGTTGGCTTGGAAATTTTGCGTACCGAAGATTTAAGGGAGCCTTTGGCTGATCTTGCCATCCCATTCCTGCGGATTTACGGTTATCTGGATGGGTTGGTGCCAAGAAAAATCCTCAATATTCTTGATGAAAAATGGCCGAGTTCAGTTTCAGCTATGATGCGTCATGCCGCTCATGCGCCTTTTATTTCTCATCCTGATGAGTTTGTTGGGTTGTTGACTGAGTTTGTTAGTAGAGAATTAAGAAACGGCTAGCTTTGGAAGCCGCTGTTTATGGTATAGAACATGAAGTATTCTGACTAACCTTATAGATCTGTTTAAAGGGCAGTTAGCTCAGAGGCACGTGGATTCAGACTCGTTTTTTGGGCTGGAAGGTGTAAGCAATTAATTTGGCTACTACCTCCAGCAAAAAGCTTATCGGACTACGATATCTCGAATGTTTCATTTGAGAAATATTTTTTAACTGATCAAATCATGCTTAAGTATTTCCACGAACTGAATTTTTTTAAATATTCTGATCATGCCTCAGGCATTTAACTCCCTCTTTTATTACAGGGACTTTAGAGTTTTTTCTGATAACGTTTTGCAGCACTTCCTTTTGCATACTTAGGTCGGCTACCAAGCAGGGGGGATTGGTACGGGCCAGAAAGTTCGATGTAAATATTATTTATTTCAGAAAACATATTTTAAAGTGAATAATTCCATAAAATAAAGTGTTGGTTTCACTAATGCAGAATCTTATTTTTAGTGCTAAAAGATCGTATATATAGATATTACTGAACCAAATTATTGTAAAATGGAATGATTGATCTAAAATAAATCGGACAGTAATTTAATGGTACTACTAAATAGATATATTAAATAAAAGCAAAGTGGGCAATGAGATTAATACGAGAAAATATTATTCAATCTTTTATGTGGTATGTATTTGAATGATTTTTAAAGGCAATATATCAACCTAAAGTTTAAAAATGAGACATCATGGACTATCAACCTCTAGCTAGCTAATATAAAACTTTAAAAACCAAGGATAGGTGTAAAAATTTATTTATACCTATCCTCACTTGGGTGATAACTGATGAAAAAGTACATTAGTATAGGTGTCCACGAACTTGATACTTATCTTGATTACGCTATTTTAAGCATCATAGCTATATATAGCCTGCATGCTACTCCATCCGAAATGGGGATATTGGGTGCTTGCTTCGCTGCTCCATTTCTGGTGGCAAGTGGATTATTCGGCAAGCTGTTTGACAAAGGAAATGTATTAAATTGGAGGACATTGTTGTTCTTTATTAATGGCATTACCATGCCTTTTCTATCTGTAGCTGATCCAATTATATTTCTTTATGTTATTACATTAATCAAGACAACCTGTCGGTGTGGGCTTGGAATATCAAACACAAAATTGAATGTAGATAATAATGAATCTCAAAGATTTTATGAGATTTATGGATATATTACCAACTTTAGCAGAATAATCATTCCATTGCTTGTTGTATATCTAAACACAAACTATGGGTTATGGTTTGTCCTGTTATTATCAATGGCATTTAATCTGGTCGGCATGTTGACATCGTACTTTGATAATACTTCTCGGCTTGATGTAAATAAAAGTATAAATGTTACTGCTGTAGAACGTTTCTCATTCGTACAGCAATTGCGAAATAAACCGGATTTATATTTACTTGTTTCGGCCTATACTTTGTCAAACTTAGCCTTTTTTCTTAGCAATGATATGCTCGGTATCTTCTTCGAGAAGATTGGGCAAAATCAAAGTAGTATAGGCTACATAATTTCACTTCTCGGGGTCGGTGGCATAGTCGGAACGCGAGTTTCTGGCTGGTTACTTAAAAGGTTGTCAGCCAAGAATGTCTTATTATTTTCCGTTATGGCTAATTTTGTGGCTTTTTGGGGATTTGGTTTTTTAGACGCAAAAACATATCACTATGCTACATATTATTTATTGGTTTTTCTCGTTGGTATCGCCTCTGGTGTGACGTTTTTCGCAATTAGATACGGTGTAAGAAATATTATTGGTTTTGAGCACGTAGGAAAAGCTACAGGAGATATACAGAAGATTTCATCTGTAGTGGCAATTTTGATGCCAATTATTGGTGGGTATATTGCAAAACTCATTTCTATCGAATTCACTTTTAGATTAACAAGCATCTTGCTTGCTGTGATATTTCTGTATTTTTTATTTAAAAAGCATAAATTAACTGAGGAGAGGAATAAATATGTACAACCAAAATAAGCTTAGTAATATTGATTTTATCAATGCAAAACACTATGACTTGTACTTGAAAGGAAAAACTAAGCAAACATGGGATAGCAATCTGAATTGGAACTTGGCCGGGAGAGATTTGATCCCTGAAAGCTTATACGAGATAGCTATAGTCGTTGCGAGTTTATCTGTTCATGTTGAAATTTTGGGAATGCAAAATGCTGTGGAGTTACTGCTTCAATGTGGTGATTTTTCGTTGAAAATAGGACTAGCCCAAGCTGTTAATGATGAAGCCAGACACTCTAAACTTTTCGCGAAATATGCAATTTTAGTATCAGACATTGTAAATGAAAAAGTATATCCGAGTTATTCTTTTTTATGGAATTATAAAAAGGAATATGCACTTCCAAAGCATAAGGATAGAAACTCTGTAGATTACATTATCTCGATTGGCATACATACTAAAGAGGAAGCTGATTGGAGTTTATACGTAGAAAACAAACCGGTAAATATGAAATCTGGTGACCTTCTGATTTTAGACGGGAAGAAATTTGAACACTGGAGAGAGCCTTGTCCATATAAAAATAGATTACAACTTATTTTGTGTTATACACGGGATTTATCATTAAGATTCGATAAAAGGTTACATCTTGGTTACGATCCTGTACCTGAAGTTATCACATCACCTTTTAAAGAAAAACTAAGTATCGACGATGATTATATAAAGGAGCTAAGTACTTACTATGTGTAATGGCCGATATAAATTTATAGAGACATATATTTTTTTGACGGGAGATCTGTGATCCGAAATTTTCAAGATGAATATGATAATCTGGTGACCTTTGGTTTTATGGTAAAAGGTAAATATCGCTGGCTTGCGGAAACTACTGAGCATTTTAGGATTTATAGTGGAGAAGCCTATTTTATCATTGAGGGAAAGAGGACATTAGTACAATCTGGTGATGAAATTATTGTTCCTAAAAATTTAACCTTTGAAGTCGAAGTAACAGAACATTTAGATTATAGGTGCTTTTATGATTAATTTAGGAATTATTGGCACAGGATTAATGGCAAAAGTCATAGCTAAGAGTTGTGCTAATATTGGTGTTAAAGTTTATTCTGTATTATCAAGAAGTAAAAATAACGCAGAATCATTTTGTGGCGAGTTCTGTAGCAGAAAAGGAAAAGGCTACAATGTACCTGAAGCTTTTTTCGAAGATCCGGGACTGGATGCAGTTTATATTGCAACTCCCAGTTCAACAAAAGAGTTTTATATGAGATTATGTCTCGAGTATAAAAAGCATACTTTAGTTGAAAAGCCTTTGCCTTCATCTGTGTTTCTCTCGGAATTTATTGAACTCTCAAAAGAGAGAAATATTATTTGGATGGATGCAACGCACTTTGTGCATAATGAGTTATATAATTCATTACCGAAACTAATAAATAAACATGTGGGCAAAATTGTCAGAATCGACTCAAATTTTTTTTGGCCGAGTACTGATTATTCACATATAAAATTTAACCTTTATCTTGAGGATAAAGGTGCCCTTGGCGATCTTGGTTGATACCCTATTCGTATGATTTTATCGCTTATTGAAAGAAAAGAGATATCTAAATTAAACTCATTTGTTTTGAAGAAAGAGACAGGAGCTATTCTCGAATTTAATGCTATAGGTTTAACAAGCTCTAATATAACTTTCAGTATAGCTTCATCCTATCGGGGTTCTACAGCTAGGCAGGAAGTAACAATATCTGGTGAAAAGGGCGAGATTAGCATTCAAGATTTTGTAATGCCATATTGCGGCTCCTTTGTCTATGGTAAGATGCTGCCATTTTTGAGAGTAAAAATGACATCGGGACTAAAGCCATTGGTTGATAAGGAATATAAAAAAATATTCCTTAAAGATCTACAACATCACAGAATGGTATATAATTTTATTGATTTCATCAAAGGAAATAAAGACAAATATATACTTGATGAACTTCAAAAAAAATCTTTAGATGCTATAAGACTGATTGAAACCATACAATGTCAATCAGATTCTCTGCAAATTTAAACTAAAACAAATGGAAAAAATATGGAGAATCTCAGTAGTTATTTTGATTTTATATATCAGGATATTGCTATTCCTTTTTTTAAAAGATTAACTGTGTTTTTTGCACCAAGTCATGGGTTGTTCATTGGCTATTTGTTTATGGCTTTTTTGATTGCCGTTTTGTTTTATTCCTATAAAAATAAATCGGTCAATCCATTAAAAGTCAGCAAAATAGTAGTTAAAGCGCATAAATTAACATCTAAATCATCAAAGGATGATTTCATTTTTTATTTTGTCGACAAGATAGTGTTTGGATTTACATATTCCCTTATTTTATCGTCAGCTTTATTATTTAAAGAAGGAACTATAAATCTCCTGTCATTCATTGGCATTCCTCATTTTCATGTTATTCCTGGCATAGCTCTCAACTTGGTTTTGACTTTAGGAGCAATTATTGTTTTTGACTTTGCAGTTTTTTTCGAACATTTTATATCTCATAAAATCAGGGTGTTGTGGGAATTCCATAAAATTCATCACATTGCTGAAAATCTTACACCTTTAACTGCTTATAGGTCGCACCCTGTAAATCAAGGATCTTTTATTCTGATAGCAAGTTTATTTACAGGTGTATATGCAGGTGGAGTGTCTTATTTTTTCAATGCTCAGAACGAGTATATTCTTTTTGCTGGGCAAAATGTATTTATGTTTTTACTTCTTATGTTTGGTTTGAATTTACAACATTCTATGGTTTACTTAAGATATCCTCCTTTTATTAGAGATATTCTTGTTAGCCCTGCATATCACCAATTACATCATAGTAGTTCTGTTAAACACCATGATAAAAATTTTGGTTTTATTTTTTCATTTTGGGATCGCTTATTTAAAACACAAATTATGCCTCAGGCAGATGAAGTGTTGACTTTTGGTGCAACTGGCGAAAAATACGATGATTATTCTGGTGTGAAAAATATGTATGTAACTCCTTTTAAACGAGTTGTAAAACGACTGAAGAAAATGATTGTAGGTCTCCGGTAGCAGTCCCTGTAAATACACACTTTTGTCAAGTGCGTTAGAGCGACGAATATACTGCTATCCATTGTGTATCCTGTAATTAACTGAATTTGTTAAAACGAATGAAAGAAGTTAAACGGAGTCTTAAAAATGTCTGATAATGATTACGATATTATCCCGTTTTCTGAAGCTAAAACGCTTCTCTTAGAAGACGCCGCGACTCTGGCAGCATATAACGATATCCAGATCCGCAAAAAATTGATGAAACAGCTTAAAGATGCACGTAAAACGTTACATCTTACTCAACAAGATGTTGCTCAGAAGATTGGTACTCAGAAGCA
The DNA here is from genome assembly GCF_042879355.1 of Photorhabdus sp. RM71S. Classification (NCBI taxonomy): domain Bacteria; kingdom Pseudomonadati; phylum Pseudomonadota; class Gammaproteobacteria; order Enterobacterales; family Morganellaceae; genus Photorhabdus; species Photorhabdus sp. RM71S. Next base: position 28,957 of record NZ_JBHFKV010000006.1, read on the forward strand.
AAACATTAGTCGTATGGAAAATGGTAAGAGTGTGCCAAATCTGGATACTTTAAGCCGCTATGCTGCTGCGCTTGGGGGAGAATTTGTTTTTCAAATGCCTGTAAATCAATAGACTGTATGTGTTTAGTTATGACTTATGACTTATGACTTTTTGGACCAACAGATATTGACAAACCCCACTTTAAAAAAATGGGGTTTGTCTCAAACTAACTATATATGTTAGCCATTCTATAAATGGCTCAACACTCCCCAGCGATCCGATAAACCGCCATATCACATTTCTGTGCTTCAGGGCATTGTTTGCAACCCCCGCTTAGGCAGGCAGTTGCATCAACCTTTTCCAATTTGCCCATCACTGTAAGTTGTTCAAGCATCGCTTCTACCATCGATAATGAAGCAGAAAGCTGGTGGCTCAGCAATTTAGCATCTGCCCGTCCATTCAGAGCAACGGCATCCCTTACTTGTAATAGGCTAATCATTTTCAACTCCTAGTGACAGTTTCCACTGGAGCAGTGGCAGCTATTTCCCGGGTTGCTGATTAACTTCATCGTCACACGGCTGCGTGCTCGACGCAGGAAGTAGAACACTAGCGCGTTAAATATGACGACGGTCAGAATGGTAATCAGGCCGCTTTGTGGATGTTGTGAGAAAGTCACCATCTGGTAGAACAAAGCTGAAATTGAATAAGCCACGTTCAGTCCCCACAGAATGGAGAATGTCATCCAACCACGGCTTGTTTCACGAGCAATCGCGCCCATCACCGAAACACAAGGTACATATAACAGAACAAAGATCAGATAACTGTAAGCTGAAATAGCGGAGCCAAATTTGGCGCTCATGGTTCCCATAGAACCGCTATCCATCTCACCGTCACCTTTATTAGCTTCGATTGGGTTGGCAAGCACGCTCAGAGTGAAGGTATCTTTCAAACTATCCCAAGTTTCACCAACTGCATCTTTCAGTTCAGCAAATAGGTTGAACTCATCTGCATTAAACGGTTCATTAGCAATGTTTTCTGCGGTATACAGCGTATTTAGTGTCCCAACTACCACTTCTTTTGCCATAGCACCAGTTATCAAACCAACAGTTGCTTGCCAGTTATCAGAGTGAACGCCAATTGGCTGTAACACAGGCGTAATAACCTTGCTGACTGAAGCCAGAGCGGATTGGTTGATGCTATCCACCGCCTTACCAGAGAATGAGAAGCTGTTGAGTGCACCGATGAACATACTGGCGATAACGATTACTTTACCGGCACGGATAACAAAACCTTTCAGGCGTTGCCAGGTTTGCAGAAGCAAGGTTTTTAGATGTGGAATATGGTAAACCGGGAGTTCCATAACAAACGGTGAAGCTTCGCCACGCATAATGGTGTATTTCAACATCAGGCCAGTCAGAATAGCGACGACAATGCCCAATATATAAAGGGAAAAAACAATGGTTGCCCCGTTTTTGCCAAAGAATGCGGCGGCAAATACGGCAAAGATGGCTAATCGTGCACCGCAAGACATAAAGGGGGCCATCATAATCGTGATCAAGCGTTCACGCGGCGCATCCAGCGTTCTCGCCCCCATAATGGATGGGACGTTACAACCGAAGCCAACGATCAACGGGACAAACGATTTACCCGGTAGTCCAAGAACTTGCATCAGACGATCCATGACAAACGCCGCCCGCGCCATATAACCGGAGTCCTCAAGAAAAGAGAGGAATAAATACATCATGCCGATTTGTGGTACCAGCGGCAAAACGGTGTTGATACCACCACCGATGCCTTGCGCGAGGAAAACCGTCAGCCATTCTGGAAAACTTAAGGTATGCCCAAGCCATTGAACCCCATGAATGAAAATAGCGACAGAACCACTGTCAAAGATAGGTTGTAGCGCACCACCGATATTAATTGCCAGCACGAACATTAAATACATAACTGCCAGGAAAATAGGTACGCCTAACCAACGATTAAGGATAATTCTGTCAATTGCCTGAGTGAGTTTGTTTGGCATGGCTTTTTGGGTATCAATCACGGCCATGCACAATGTATTGATGCTTTGATAGCGCGCATCGGCAATCACCAGTTCGGGCTCTTCATGTTGCTGTTGTTGCAAGCGTTCTTTGGATTCAATCAGCATTGAGGTAGCAAGACCGGAACGTTCCAGGCTGTAAATATCCCCTTCAAGCATCTGAAGCGCTAGCCAGCGGCGTTGTTGAGCATGAAAATTGTCTGACATTGCACCAGATAACGTCTCAATTTCTTGCAACAGGCAATCAGGGTAGTGAATCAGTGACTGCCCGGAATTCTGCTTATGGCGGTCAATTGCCCGTTTCAGCTCATTTAGTCCCGTTGCTCGGGTTGAAACCATTGGAATGACTGGACAGCCGAGGCGTTGTTCCAGTTCAGCAATATCAATTTGGATATGCTGACTGTCAGCGATATCCAGCATATTAAGCGCAACGATGCATGGAATACCTAATTCCAACAGTTGTAACGTCAGATAGAGATTTCGCTCAAGGTTAGAAGCATCTACGACGTTAATCAGCATGTCAGCATCACCGCTCAGGATATAGTGGCAGGCTATCTGCTCATCCAGTGATGTTTGCTCAGAAATCGTGGTTAGAGAGTAGGTTCCCGGCAGGTCAACTAACTCAATTTTGTGTTCCACGGTGGTAAAACGGCCAACTTTTCGTTCTACTGTAACGCCAGCCCAGTTGCCTACACGTTGTCGGGCGCCAGTAAGTTGGTTAAATAATGTTGTTTTGCCGGCATTAGGGTTGCCAATTAGGCCAATGGTCAGTGCTTTCATGTTTTTGGTGCCAGATTAAATTAAGAGTAACCGTTTCGTTGCTTGCAACGAATTATGCGTTGCATTGAACGCTGTCTAATGTGAGAAATTCCAAGTCTTTTTTTCTCAGAATCAGGCTGACTCTGCGAGTCTCAATTTGTATCGGATCACCTAAAGGCGCTAAGCGGACAACATGAAATGAAGAACCGGGCAACATACCTAATGACAGCAATTTCTGTCGGTAAGCTGGGCTGATCTTCGGAGAAAAACCAATGATCTTGTAACTATGGTCTGGAAGAAGTTGCATATAACCTTCCGGGATATGTGGTAAGTAAGATATACCCGTTATCTTTCAAGTTGCCTCTTTGTTGGCTGCACTCACTCACCCCGGTCACATAGTTCGCTATGCTCCCGGGGATTCGCTCCCTTGCCGTCGCGATGCATCTTGAAATCCGTAGGGTATAATATCGAAAATTAGTCATACTCATTATTATGAAGTATGATTTGCATCCAATTCATAATAATTGCAAATGAGAATAATAACCAACATTAATTTCAATGTTAATCCTATTTTCATTTTTGGTGTTAATTTAATCACTTAGTCACTCAGAGTTGATATGAATCTGTGAGTTTGGATTCTTTCTGGCAGGAACCATGAAACGTGCACTGCCGAAGCAGTGCATCTTACCGTGATGGGAATCTTAACGTTTTTTTCCGAATGCGGCAGCTAGCGCATCACTCATAGCACTGTTTCCGGCTGAGGTAGAAGAACGGGAAGTGTTACGGTTCCTGTCATTGCGTTCAGGATGGCGGTCAGCTTGTGCACTGTTATTGCGGCGTGAGGGAGTTTCTCCCGGTTGCTCATCAAGACGCATGGTCAGAGCGATGCGCTTGCGGTTCAGATCAACTTCTAGCACTTTTACTTTAACGATATCACCCGCTTTTACCACGGTATGGGGATCTTCTACAAAACGATCGGACAGCGAAGAGATATGAACTAAACCATCTTGATGAACGCCGATATCGACAAATGCGCCAAAATTAGTCACGTTAGTGACTGCACCTTCCAGCACCATTCCCGGACGCAGATCATTCATGGTTTCCACGCCTTCCGCGAAAGTCGCGGTTTTAAACTCTGGTCGTGGATCTCGGCCAGGTTTTTCCAGCTCTTTCAAAATATCGGTAACGGTTGGAACACCAAATCGCTCGGTGGTGAAATCCTGAGGTTGCAATCCACGTAATGAAGCAGGGTTACCCATCAATTCTTGGAGTTTCTGCTCAGTGGCCGCCAGAATTTTTTCCACTACCGGATAAGCTTCTGGATGAACGGTCGATGCATCCAGCGGGTTATCACCGTGATTAATCCGCAGGAATCCAGCACATTGCTCAAAAGCCTTTGGCCCGAGGCGATTGACTTTTAGTAATTGTGTACGGTTATTGAAACGGCCGTTCTCATCACGCCAGTTGATGATATTTTGGGCGATCATGCGGGTCAACCCGGCAACTCTGGTTAGCAACGGAACAGAAGCAGTATTGAGATCCACGCCGACGGCGTTTACGCAATCCTCAACGACGGCATCTAATTTTTTGGCAAGCTGACTCTGGCTGACATCATGTTGATACTGACCGACACCGATGGATTTCGGATCGATTTTCACCAATTCGGCCAGTGGATCTTGCAAGCGACGGGCGATAGAGACTGCTCCACGTAGTGAAACGTCCAGATCAGGAAATTCCAGTGCCGCCAACTCAGAGGCAGAATAAACCGATGCCCCTGCCTCACTGACAATCACTTTTTGGGCTTTTATCTCTGAGAACTGCTTTTGCACATCCGCGAAGAAACGTTCTGTTTCACGGGAAGCCGTTCCGTTACCGATGGCGACCAGTTCCACTTGATGTTTGAGACACAATGCTGCCACGCTTGCAGCAGCTTTAGCCACTTGCCCGGTGTGTGGATAGATCGTGTCTGTGGCAATCAGTTTGCCGGTTGCATCGATAACAGCTACTTTGACACCGGTACGCAGACCGGGATCGAGCCCCATTGTTGCGCGCATACCCGCTGGCGCGGCCATCAGTAGATCTTGCAGGTTGCGGGCGAATACTTTGATGGCTTCATCTTCCGCTTTCTCTCGCAAGGTACTCATCAATTCAGTTTCAAGATGTAGCAATACCTTAACGCGCCAGGTCCAGTTCACTACAGCTTTACGCCAGCTATCTGCCGGTGCATTATTCAGGCGCAGATTAAGATGCTGCGTAATAATCTGTTCGCAATAGCTCTCTTTTGGTGGTTCATCAAACTGGGGATCAGCATTTAGCGAAAGTTGCAGTATTCCTTCATTACGACCACGGAACATAGCTAATGCACGGTGAGAAGGGACTTGTGCGATAGGTTCATGATGATCAAAATAGTCGCGGAATTTAGCGCCTTCCTCCTCTTTTCCTGCAACGACTTTAGCGACCAAATGGGCATTCTTCCATAGATAGTCACGTACTTTCGCCAATAGCGCGGCATCTTCGGCAAAACGTTCCATTAGGATATAACGCGCGCCATCCAGAGCCGCTTTGGTATCAGCCACACCTTTATCGATATCAACAAAGGTAGCGGCAACCTGCTCTGGTTCTTGCTGTGGATCTTGCCACAAGGCGTCCGCTAGTGGTTCAAGACCCGCTTCAATAGCGATTTGTCCACGAGTACGGCGTTTCGGTTTGTATGGCAGATAGAGATCTTCCAGCTCTGTTTTGCTGAGAGTTCCATTAATGGCTTCTGCCAGTTCTGGGGTCAGTTTGCCTTGCTCATCAATGGATTTAAGAATGGTCTGGCGGCGGTCCGACAGTTCGCGCAGATAACTAAGGCGGGTTTCAAGTTGACGGAGTTGGGTGTCATCCAGACCTCCGGTAACTTCTTTACGATAGCGTGCGATAAAAGGGACAGTATTCCCTTCATCAAGCAGGCTAATCGCAGAAAGTACCTGTTGTGGCCGCGCTTGTAGCTCATTTGCAATAATTTGGCTCAGAGATTCATTCATGCTGCGTTTTCTTCTGGTGGATAAGCTTCAAATATTCATAAAACCCCCCTTTATACGTTCTGAGAGAAATAATTTCCAGTTTACGTCTAATCTTATTTTGACGAGTTACGCTATAGCAACCGCGATTGAACTCAAATGTGATAAGTTGTCGTTGGTACCATAAGTGTGTTACCGGATTTGCTATGAGCTGTTTCTGAATATCAGAATTAAACTAAAAGGATAGCTAGAATAGGAAAAACTTGAGTTTCATCGCATTATTCCAGAAGCAGGTAACTAATTAATTACAAATCTACTTTTGATTTTCGTTAAAAATGGAGGGATTACCTAAAGAATTTATTTAATGGAATACGAACATGTTTACTTCCAGATTAACAATGTTGCACTTAATTATGTGAATCTACCCATTTTAAATTTTTTAATGGGCTAATGAATAAATTCGAGTTCTTACCTGTTCAGCTGACATAATCGATTTTACCCATTGCGGCATGGCATGTGAGTTGAATCATTTGCTCTCGCGTTTTTGATTGCGTCATGAATTAAACTAAGTGCTCTGAAATAGTGGGGATTCTGATTATTCATTCTGTCTAATTCCTCTAGTCTCTTCAATGCTAATTGGATCTCTGCCGTCGATAAGTGCAGTCTGGCAACAGTCTGCTCTTATCCGACTTAAATACCGTCAAAGAGGAAATCGAATGCCGCCTTTACTTGATTACGGTATTGCGATGCATCGCAAAATTCAGCACCCAAAGCATAAACAGATATACTGGCCAATTCGTGAGTCATGACTGCATATTCTTTGTCGTCTATCAGCCTGATAACGGGGATCATTCGAACAGGGCGACTGCTGTCAGGATATTTTTCAACTGGCAACAGTGGGATCACAATTCTGCGGTTTAACTGCCCGATAATGTCACTCGTGACGTCCAGCAATAGGGGATAAACAACGTTTTTCCCAGTATTACGGTAAACGGTGAATTGCATTGTTAAAATGTCCTGTGTTCATCACTAAAACAACCATGTTCATCATGGAAACGGTTTAACGCCTCCAAAGCTTCCCTATTATCTTCCCGCCATTTCAGCGCTTCGTAATTGCGTAATTCGGCATCCAAGGCGGCGGTCAGTGTGGCACTAAAGTTAATACCTGCTTCACGCGCCCGGCTCAGTAAGCTTCGTTCTACAGTCATTGTGACGCTCTGTGTGTTGCGTTGTCTTGCTGTCATGATTTATCTCCGGCATTGAGTATACGTGTATGCTACACGTATATATACACGAATTGTAGTTCTGAATGTCGGTTTTTTCTGCTTGTTATGCTTATTAATTCATTTCCTGCGCCTTTGCAGAGTGAATGAATCGCTGGAGTGCGATTCATTCGGTTGTTATTCTTCGATATATAGCTAACTACGTCATGTCGAAAGATATTTTATATATTCGATTTCATTCACGTACCACAACACTTTTCCTGTTGGTGTATGAACGATTGCACTATCTCCAACTTCTTTTTTCAATAAAGCCCGGGCCATTGGAGAATCGATGGATATGTAGTCTTTGCGACCAAAAATTTCGTCGTACCCGACAATACGGAAGCGTTTAATCTCACCTTGATCATTTTCGATCTCTACCCATGCACCGAAGAACACTCGTCCATCTTGTTGAGGGGAATAATCAACACACCGCAATTCCTCTAAGCTTTTGGTTAGATATCGGACTCTGCGATCAATCTCCCGTAGCCTCTTCTTGTTATATTGATAATCTGCGTTTTCACTCCGGTCACCGAGGCTTGCTGCCCAAGTCACTTTTTTAGTCACTTCTGGGCGCTCTTCACGCCAGAGATAATCCAGTTCTTCCTTTAATTTGTTGTAGCCTTCGCGGGTTATCAGTTTAGTTTTCATTTTATCTTGATGTAGATACTGTAGTTAACCTCATAAGTGTATAAAACCGCCCATTTTGGTAGATGTCAAATTGAGACTCGGTTTTTAGTCATTAATCAATAAATCCCGGCTGTTTTGCAAGATTAACGCATTAGTGACATTTGGGGCGTTGTCGGTTGAATAAATTTATCACTGTTGATGGATTCGGCTGCGTGGCAAGAGAATACGATACGCTCCCACTGCGGTGAACATGGATGTTAAAACGAGAGATAAATGGTTAACAGACGGTTTCGAGTTAGCATTTTCGGTAACAAGATTGCTTTACCTGTCTACTCATTATGATATTTGGCTCTAATATTTATAATGTTCATCATATAATTTATGGTTCTGTGTACTGAATAGTATGTATGCTGTGAATCTTGCTGGTGATGAAACAGGCGGTTAAGGTTTAAGTGAAGAAAAAACAAGCGAAATTGCTTACTATAGTGAGAAAAGGTGACGAAAAGTCGACCGTCGAGTAGTTTTTTGTTCAAACGTTGGTGAATTGAACATTATCGATCCAGATCCTCGTTAGTAAGGAAAAACCGTGGCGGAGGTAAGCAGATAATATGCAGCAAAGGGCATTTTTCGTTTAGTCTGCCTGATGAATTTAATCCAGCTAATAAATAGATTTCTATCGATTTGCCGGTAACCAGGGCGCTAATTGGTGGGTTGGTGGGTGGCAAAATAACGGTAGAAATTCGATAGTTGACAGTGAATTACTGCGTTCTCATTGTCAGTAATAAACCACTAAATTAATCATTCGAATTAATAACCGTGGAAATAAGTCCTATTAGGAATAGTCTCAAAATACAGATATCTGGTTTCTATCTTTGGGTTAATCTCTTTCAAAATGATAAATTTATCAAAGCATGTAGTGTTTTTTGGAGTTTGATAATGCAAGTAGATAACAAGATCCTTGTGGTGGATGATGACATGCGTTTACGAACGTTATTAGAGCGTTATCTGACAGAACAAGGTTTTCAGGTACGTAGTGCTGCTAATGCGGAGCAGATGGACCGCTTACTGACACGGGAATCTGTTAGCTTAATCGTATTGGATTTAATGTTACCAGGAGAGGATGGGCTTTCTGTTTGCCAAAGGCTGAGAAACCAAAGTAATCCGGTACCGATTATTATGGTGACGGCGAGAGGAGAAGAGGTAGATCGTATTGTTGGGCTGGAAATTGGCGCTGATGATTATATTCCGAAGCCATTTAATCCCCGTGAGCTATTAGCGCGTATCCGGGCGGTATTACGTCGTCAGGCGAATAAGTTATTGGGCCTACCGGCTGAGGATGATGCGATTATTAATTTTGGTAAGTTTAGCCTCAATTTGAGTACGCGGGAAATGTTTCAGGGAGATGAACATATTCAATTAACCAGTGGAGAATTTGCCGTATTGAAAGTACTGGTTTCTTATCCTGGCGTGCCACTGTCCCGTAATAAACTGATGAATTTAGCTCGTGGCCGGGAATATAGTACGATGAAGCGATCGATTGATGTCTTGGTTTCACGTCTGCGCCGTGTGATTGAAGAAGATCCTACACATCCTCGTTATATCCAGACTATTTGGGGTCTGGGCTATGTCTTTGTGCCAGACGGAATTCGTGTATGAAATTATTGCGATTCTCCCCTCGCAGCACGTTTACCCATACTTTATTCTTGATTATGGCTATGCTGTTCATCAGTCTGGTAACCAGCTACTTGGTTGTTGTGAATTTCGTTATTATGCCAAGTTTGCAGCAGTTCAATAAGGTATTAGCGTATGAAGTTCGTACCCTAATGGCTGAAAAGTTGAAGCTAGAGGATGGCTCTTTTCTGGTGATATCGCCGGTAGTTCGCCGGGAGATTTATCAGGAGTTGGGTATTACGCTCTATTCTGAATCTGACGCGGAGATACAAGGTTTACGTTGGGCCAAACGTTATGATTTCCTGAGTGAGAAGATGGGCGAGTACCTTGGCGGCAAGGCTGATCTTCGTCTGGAGATAAACACAGATAGCCCTATACTTTGGCTTAATTCTTATCTGGCCCCCGATATTTGGGTCAGGGTTCCTCTGACTGAGATCGAACAAAATCAATTCTCTCCTATTTTCCGCTATACACTGGCAATTCTATTACTGATATTTGGTTGTATCTGGCTTTATATCCGTTTTCAGAACCGGCCTTTACTGGAAATGGAGTATGCCGCCAGGCAAACAGGTAAAGGTATTATGATGCCAGCGGTGCGGGAAGCGGGTTCTCTGGAAGTTCGTGCAGCCATTCGCGCATTTAACCAAATGTCCTCCGGGATAAAGTTATTGGAAAGTGACCGTACGATATTAATTGCCGGAGTAAGCCATGATTTGCGTACGCCGCTGACACGTATCCGACTAGCAACAGAAATGATGAGCAAGGAAGATGCTTATCTGTCTGAATCTATCAATAAAGATATTGAAGAGTGTAACGCCATTATTGAGCAATTCATTGACTATCTCCGTACTGGGCAGGAAATGCCAATGGAATTCTGCGAGCTGAATTCTATTCTCAAAGAGGTGATTTCCGCAGAAAATGGCTATGAGCAGGATATTGAAAACCATCTGTCTCTTAACCCAATAACTGTTAACGCCAATCCGATTTCTATTAAACGGGCATTGGCTAATATGTTGGTTAATGCCAATCGCTATGGTAACGGCTGGATTAAAGTGAGTAGTGGTCAGACAAATAAATTTGCTTGGTTTCAGGTAGAAGATAATGGCGCTGGCATCAAACAGGAAGATTTGCCACGGTTATTTCAGCCATTCGTTCGCGGTGAAAGAGCACGCAGTAGTAGTGGAACAGGGTTAGGTCTGGCGATTGTTCAGCGAATTATTGATGCTCATGACGGGAAAATTGAAATGGGCACCAGCCTCAAAGGGGGATTATCTATCCGTGTCTGTATTCCTGTCGTGGAAGATAATTTTTAACGGCTTGATAATCATCTCCTAATATTTGATTTTAATGGTGTGTGGAGATGACAGTTTTATGTCAGTCTCAGGTTAAGTTTCCATTACGCTGTCATAAAAATGTCATAATTAAGACATTTTGCTGTAATTAAATTGACCTATTTTCCCTCCTGCACCTTTTTTGATTTGACGAATATATTTCCTTGTTGATTCTCAATATCCCATTAGGAGGGATTATGAAACTGATGCGTACCACCATAGCCGGCATAATGGCAGCGACGTTTTCTTTGATAACTCTGTCTGTATTTGCTGCCACTAGCTTAACCGGGGCAGGTGCGACATTTCCCGCACCGGTGTATGCCAAGTGGGCGGATTCTTATCAAAAAGAGACAGGTAATAAAGTCAATTATCAAGGCATCGGTTCTTCCGGTGGCGTAAAACAAATTCTGGCAAATACCGTTGATTTCGGTGCTTCCGATGCCCCTTTATCCGACGAAAGGTTAGTTGCTGATGGTTTGTTTCAGTTTCCAACCGTCATCGGTGGGGTGGTACTGGCGGTTAATATCCCGGGGATTAAATCTGGTGAATTGACATTGGATGGTAAAACTTTAGGCGATATTTATTTAGGTAAAGTGAAAAAGTGGAATGATCCAGCAATTACTCAATTGAATCCGGGAGTCAAACTGCCGGAGCAAGATATTGCTGTGATACGTCGTGCTGACGGTTCCGGTACCTCCTTTGTGTTTACTAGCTACCTCTCTAAAGTGAATAAAGCGTGGCAAGAAAAAGTTGGTGTAGGTTCTACCGTAAGCTGGCCCATTGGTTTAGGCGGTAAAGGTAATGATGGGGTTGCCGCATTTGTTCAGCGTCTGACGGGTTCCATTGGTTATGTTGAATATGCTTACGCTAAACAGAATCATCTGGCTTATACCAAATTGGTATCTGCTAATGGCAACATTGTTAGCCCGACAGAAGAGAGTTTCAGTGCCGCAGCGAAGAAAGCGGAATGGCATAAAACGTTTGCTCAGGATTTGACAAACCAGCAAGGTGAAAATGCGTGGCCGATGACTTCCACCACATTTGTTCTGGTTCATAAACAGCAGAGAAATGCAGTGAAGGGGGCAGAAGTATTGAAATTCTTTGACTGGGCTTATGAGAAAGGGAGTAAGCAGGCAAACGATCTGGATTATGCAACTCTGCCTAAAGAGGTGATTGAGCAAGTTCGTGCGGCTTGGAAAACCCAGATAAAAGATAGCAATGGTAAGGCCCTGTATTAAGTCGTGTTGATAGTGATTGTTTTAAATATCGATTGCTTTAAATATCGATTAAATTTGTCGTTTTAATTTCTCCCCCGTTTAAGGGGGAGTTAACCACGAATGAGAATAAGCTCTATGGCCGAACAAAAAACGGCAATGAAAGCACCCAGTAAAAATGGCGATATTATTTTCAGCGCACTGGTTAGGCTAGCTGCGCTGATAACTTTATTTTTGTTAGGAGGCATCATTATCTCGCTGATTATTGCCTCCTGGCCTAGTATTCAACAGTTTGGCATCTCTTTCCTCTGGCAGAAAACATGGGATGTTCCGGCAGAGCGATTTGGCGCCTTGATACCGATTTACGGTACATTGGTTACTTCGCTGATTGCGTTGATTATCGCAGTGCCTGTCAGTTTTGGGATTGCCCTGTTCCTAACGGAACTGGCGCCTAACTGGCTGAAACGTCCGCTTGGTATTGCCATTGAGTTACTGGCTGCCATCCCAAGTATTGTGTATGGCATGTGGGGGTTGTTTGTTTTTGCGCCGTTGTTTGCCACCTATTTCCAGCAGCCCGTCGGTAATCTCCTCGCCAGCATGCCAATTGTGGGCGAATTGTTCTTCGGCCCTGCCTTTGGCATTGGTATTCTGGCGGCGGGTGTCATTCTCGCTATCATGATTATCCCTTATATTGCTTCGGTTATGCGTGACGTCTTTGAACAGACGCCGGTGATGATGAAAGAATCCGCCTATGGTATCGGCTGTACTACTTGGGAAGTTATCTGGCACATCGTGTTGCCTTACACCCGAAATGGCGTGATTGGTGGTGTCATGTTGGGCCTTGGTCGTGCGTTGGGGGAAACGATGGCGGTGACTTTTATCATCGGTAACACCTACCAACTCGACAGTTTTTCACTGTTTATGCCCGGCAACAGCATCACTTCTGCGCTGGCGAATGAATTCGCGGAAGCAGAGTCTGGTTTGCATACCGCATCATTGATGGAGCTTGGTCTGATTCTATTTGTGATCACCTTTATTGTGCTGGCGCTATCGAAATTGATGATTATGCGTTTGGCGAAGAATGAGGGGCGCTGATATGGCAACCGTAGACAGACAAAAGCCTATTGATGCCAATGTACGTAGCCGTAAACAGGCATGGCGCCGTCAAAAAAATCGCTTCGCTCTGCTGTTATCAATGGCGACCATGCTGTTTGGTTTGTTTTGGCTGGTATGGATTCTGTTCTCCACCGTCACCAAAGGTTTCGACGGCATGTCATTGGCGTTGTTCACCGAAATGACGCCACCACCGAATACGGAAGGTGGTGGTTTGGCAAATGCCATTGTTGGCAGTGGATTACTGATTCTGTGGGCGACGGTTATCGGTACGCCTCTGGGGATCATGGCAGGTATCTATTTGGCGGAATATGGCCGCCGTTCATGGCTGGCAGAGGTGATCCGCTTTATAAATGATATTTTGCTGTCAGCCCCTTCTATTGTTGTCGGTTTATTTGTTTACATGGTCGTTGTGACGAAAATACAGCACTTTTCCGGTTGGGCGGGGGTGATTGCTTTGGCGTTGCTACAGGTGCCGATTGTGATCAGAACCACGGAAAACATGTTAAAACTGGTTCCTGATAGCCTGCGCGAAGCCGCCTATGCCTTAGGCACACCGAAGTGGAAGATGATTTCAGCCATTACGCTGAAAGCATCGGTATCCGGCATTATCACCGGTGTGTTGCTGGCCATTGCTCGAATTGCTGGAGAGACGGCACCATTACTGTTCACTTCGCTTTCCAATCAGTTCTGGAGTACCGATCTGAGCCAGCCAATTGCTAACTTACCGGTTACCATTTTTAAATTTGCCATGAGTCCATTCTCCGAATGGCAGCAACTGGCGTGGGCAGGCGTATTATTGATAACCCTGTGTGTATTGCTGATTAACATTGTGGCGCGTGTGCTATTTGTCAAGAAAAAGCACTGACTGATATTTTCAACAGAGAGAAGTAAATGAGCATAGTTAATGATATCGCTAGCAGCAAAATTCAGGTCCACAATCTGAACTTTTACTATGGCAAATTTCATGCGCTGAAAAACATAACGTTGAATATTGCAAAGAACAAAGTCACCGCTTTTATCGGTCCGTCGGGTTGCGGTAAGTCTACGTTACTACGAACTTTCAACAAAATGTATGAACTGTATGGTGAGCAGCAGACAGAAGGTGAAATTTTGTTGGATGGCAATAATATCCTGACTGATAAACAGGATGTGGCGCTGCTACGGGCAAAAGTTGGCATGGTATTCCAAAAACCAACGCCATTTCCGATGTCCATTTACGACAATATCGCGTTTGGTGTCCGTCTGTTTGAAAAACTCTCCAGAGCAGAAATGGATGAACGTGTTCAGTGGGCTTTGACAAAAGCAGCTTTATGGAATGAAACTCGGGATAAGCTGTATCAGAGCGGATACAGTCTATCTGGCGGGCAACAGCAACGTTTGTGTATTGCGCGTGGCATTGCGATCCGGCCAGAAGTTTTGCTGTTGGATGAACCTTGTTCAGCCCTCGACCCGATTTCTACCGGTCGAATTGAAGAGTTGATCAGCGAATTGAAATCTGAATATACCGTGGTGATTGTGACTCATAATATGCAACAGGCCGCGCGTTGTTCAGACCACACGGCGTTTATGTACCTTGGTGAATTAATTGAATTCAGTGATACAGACACATTGTTTACCACACCAAAAATGAAACAAACTGAAGATTATATTACTGGTCGTTATGGTTAATTACGGGGCGTAACATGGACAATCTGAATCTCAACAAACATATTTCTGGTCAGTTTAACGCTGAACTGGCACATGTCCGTACTGAATTGATGGCAATGGGTGGGCTGGTGGAGGAGCAACTCTCCAAAGCCATTACCGCGATGCATAATCAGGATGCCGCATTGGCGCGTGAAGTGATTGAGGATGACCATAAGGTCAATATGATGGAAGTGGCTATTGATGAAGCGTGTGTTCGTATCATAGCTAAGCGTCAGCCAACGGCCAGTGATCTGCGGCTGATTATGTCAATTTCAAAAACAATCGCTGAACTAGAAAGAATTGGTGATGTGGCAAATAAAATTTGCCAGACGGCACTTGAGAAATTCTCACATCAGCATCAACCACTGTTGGTTAGTTTGGAATCCCTTGGCCGTCATACCATCCAGATGCTGCATGATGTGTTAGATGCTTTTGCCCGCATGGATCTGGAAGAAGCGATTCGTATCTATCACGAAGATAAAAAGGTGGATAAAGAGTATGAAGGCATTGTCCGCCAGCTTATGACTTATATGATGGAAGATCCTCGAACCATCCCAAGTGTACTGACCGTCCTGCTTTGTGCACGCTCTATTGAACGAATAGGTGATCGTTGTCAAAACATCTGTGAATTCATTTTCTACTATGTTAAAGGGCAGGATTTCCGGCATGTAGGTGGTGATGAACTGGAAAAGCTGTTGACGAAAGATAACGAATAGCTCGCTAACCACTTGGTCAATAATCTGAATGCTGGTATTTTTACCGGCATTTTTTATCTTATGATTGTTAATAGTTATAAGTATAGTGTTTTATATTATTTCATGCACTATAGTGAAATTGATAGCTTGTGATGATTAATAAAGAATTAATTATTGTCAGGAGTGTTTAATGAAATCTCGCGTTCTTATTACGGCGTTATTGGCCGGGTTAACACTGGTTACTGGTGCTGCGAAGGCGGATAAGCTGGATGATATTAAAAAAGCCGGCACAGTGCGGATCGCTGTTTTCGACAGTAATCCACCATTTGGTTTTATTGACCCGCAAACTAAAAAACTGGCAGGTTATGATGTAGATATCGCAAATGCGATTGCAAATGACTTGGGTGTTAAATTGGAGCTTCGTCCGACTAACCCGGCAAACCGTTTACCTTTGTTGGCATCAAAGAAAGTTGACTTGATTGCCGCCAACTTTACCGTCACTAATGAGCGTGCTAAACAGGTTAATTTTTCAATTCCTTACTTTGCCACTGGGCAAAAATTTATTGCCCGTAAAGGTGTTTTAAAATCTCCCGAAGACATTAAAAACTTACGTATTGGTGCTGATAAAGGAACAGTACAGGAAATTACATTGCGCGAACATTATCCGACAGCCAAGGTAATCTCTTATGACGATACGCCTCTGGCCTTTGCTGCGTTACGTAACGGCAATGTACAAGCCATCACGCAGGATGATGCCAAGTTAGTTGGTCTGCTGGCTAATGTACCGGAAGCCCAAAAAGCTGAATTTGAGATCTCTCCTTTTAGCATCACCCGTGAATATCAGGCAGTGGCAGCGGCGAAAGGGCAGGAGCGCTTGGTTGAGGCGGTGGACCAGACTTTGCTAAAACTGGAAAAAGAGGGTGAAGCGGCGGAAATTTATAACCGTTGGTTTGGCCCGGAAACCAAATCCGCCCAACCGCGAGGTGACTTTAAATTTGCGCCTTTGGAGCAGCAAACAGAGTCCTAATATAAGTGATAAGCCCTTGGTAACTAGCCTCGTTTGTTGTTGCGGGGCTTTGTCATTGGTAATACCTGGTAATTGTAAGATATGTTTGAGTTATTTGTTACAGAACAGTTGCTTGCTCCCCAATATTTGGGGTGGCTTTGGCAAGGTTTCCTGATTACGCTGTGGATATCCGCTTGTACCGTTGTAGCTTCCACCTTGCTAGGATTTGTATTGGCTGCTGCTCGTGACAGCCAATTGAAAATTCTCCGTTGGCCGGTAACTGCTTACACCACGCTATTTCGCAATACGCCTTTGCTGGTGCAACTGTTTTTCTGGTATTTCGCCTCAGGGCAAATATTGCCGCAAGAGGTGATGCTTTGGCTGAACACGCCTCATGAAATCAACCTGTTAGGTCTACCATTGGTCTGGCCTTCATTCGAATTCCTGGCTGGATTTATTGGTTTAACCCTCTATTCAGCGCCATTCGTAGCGGAAGAGCTACGTGCTGGTATCCGCGGTATAGGGCGTGGGCAAAAATATGCCGCTCATGCACTAGGACTCACTGGCTGGCAAGCAATGCGTTATGTGGTGTTGCCACAAGCGTTGAAGATCGCAACGCCGCCATTGCTAGGGCAATATATGAATATTGTGAAAAACTCGTCACTGACAATGGCAATTGGCGTGGCTGAGCTGTCATATGCTTCGCGTCAAGTAGAAACCGAAACATTGAAAACGTTTGAAGCATTCGGTGTTGCAACGGTGCTGTATATCGCCACCATTGCCGTCATGGAAGGTTGGGGGCAATGGCGTCAACAACAAGCTATAACGAGAGGACATTAAAATGGATTTTTCAGTCATTGCAGAAAACTGGCGCTATCTACTGTTAGGTACGTTTCCTGATGGTCCTCTTGAAGGGGCGGCGTTGACAATAGTTATCAGTTTGATGGCCGGGGCGATTTCTATTGTATTGGGTACGGTTGCAGGTATTGCTTTGGCGATGCTGAAAGGCTTCTGGGTTAACTTGTTAGCTGCGGTATTGGGCTTTTTCCGGGCAATTCCCGTCATTATGCTAATTTTCTGGACTTACTTCCTGTTGCCTGTGATGCTTGGTGTGGAAATTCCAGAAATTACCACGGTGGTTTGTGCTCTGGCGCTGATTACATCGGCTTACTTGGCTCATGGGGTAAAAGCGGGGATTATTGCGATTAGTGCCGGTCAGTGGCAAGCAGGATTATCGTTAGGTTTTAACCGTTGGCAGGTACTTTGGTACATTGTTTTGCCACAAGCGTTGCGTATGATGGTACCCTCCTTTATTAATCAGTGGATTGCGCTGATAAAAGATACCTCTCTGGCTTATATCGTTGGCGTGGCGGAACTATCATTTCTGGCGACTCAGGTTAATAACCGCAGCATGGTTTACCCGACAGAAGTCTTTTTATTTGTCGCATTAATTTATTTCGTGATGTGTCTGGCACTGGAATTAACAGCAAATTATCTTGTTCGCCGCTTCACGCTACAGCGTAGGAAAATATCTCTTTTCCGTTTATGGCGGAAAGAAAAATTGATTTTGGCTCCCCAATGTTAGTTTTTCTTTTTATTTAATTATCTATATTTACGGTATAATCTCCCTATTTTAATTATAGGGAGATTTTTAATGTTAATTTATTTTTCCGATTTTATATTATTGAAATATATTTTCATTCTGAAATCAAAACAATAATGAAATTATTAAGGTAAATAAAGAGTTTTGTAAAAATAATAAAAACCCGTTGAAATAACAGAATAATAATCTTTTTAGATAATATGGCGATGATATAACTTATAAAATATTATAATAAATGCGGCATCTTATTATTGCTTGTTAGATTTATACCCGTCATCTTTCAAGTTGCCTCTTTGCTGGCTGCACTCGCTCACCCCGGTCACATAGTTACCTATGCTCCCGGGGATTCACTCCCTTGCCGTCGCGATGCATCTTGAAATCAATAGGGTATACACCTTCTGGATTTACAGAAATATTCGATATTTTAGTTGATTGTTATCGATCATGACTTAAGACGAGGACATAAAATATAGGGTCACCCCCCGTTTTTGCAACCCTGATTTTGATTAATGGTAGGTTTGCTTAAATCTATCCGGCGTCTCTATGGGCAAGGATGCCCGCACCTCAATGAGTTCTGCACCTGATGAACCTAAAAAAGTGTGGGGCACTTTACCGATTGGCAATAAGATAACCGATTCAACACGCCTGTCATCAAATCCCCATTTTGTTTAGCCGGTAATGGAATGCCTGGTGCCACATTAGCAGATGAAAGGAATAAAACCTTGGTGCCATAATGAATGCTGATGAGACTACGACAACCAGAGATATCTGCCCTTTCATAGATGCTCTCGGTGCAGTTAGATTTAACCGACCAAAAGTTAACTGCCAAGGGAAACATGCGTTATTCCTACATCAGAGTCAGATCAACTGATCAAAGTATAGAGAGATAAAAAGAGGCTTTATCAGCAACAAATGCAATGGAGCTAATAAGGCATTCATTATTTATTGAAAACGCGAACGGCCGTATTAAACGGTGAGCTAGAGGCACAATTTGAGCGTTGGTATCCGGGAGTAAAATTGGGAGAAGAAACAAAAAACCATCTAACCGAAGTGATTACAGCATAGAATAATACCTAACGTTTTTTATGCTCTCCTTAATCCAATTAATCATAAAAAATAAAATTAATCACTAGATTATATGATGTGAATAATATCTTATTCAATATTTGTCTTTACAGTGAGTGTGTTATTTCATTGTGTATTACAACTTTTTTAAAATATAAAATAATCATAAATGTGGCTTTTGTCACGAAACAAATATTTTTTATTGACTTGTCAAAGTTAATACATAATATTTTTTAAATCATGAACTAAACTGAGGATTTATGTTTTGAGCAATCCATTTGAAAATGAATTTCTTGATTTCTTTGTATTAATAAATGATGAAAATCAACACTCGTTATGGCCTGTATTCATCGCAGTACCTGCTGGTTGGCAAGTTATCTACGGACCAGAAAAACGTGAGAATTGTTTGGGTTTTGTAGAGAGTAATTGGAAAGATATGAGGCTGAAAAGTTTGCAGTGAAATAAATTAGAAAAGGCGGATTCGACTAATAAGTGCAATTTTTCAGAAGGGTGGTCAGTTACTATAGTAGGCATATTTTCCGCCACAGAAAAATGCACTATGATTTATAAACAGCTGACCGAAGCAGAAAGATACCCGATTTTTAGTTTAAAAAAAGCGGGTTTTTCACAACGTTTCATTGCTCAATCACTTAATCGAAACTTATCAACCAGTAGCAGAGAGCTGAAAAAAATCAGAAAGTAAAAGAATATTGTCCGAAACAGGCTCATCTTCAGGAGGATCTTGCTGTTATTTTGCTAAGAAAGTCACAAAAGTGACCAAAGGAATAAAAAAATGGATAAAGCGGCTAATTTGTCAAGATTTAAGTCCTGAACAGGTGGTTGACTATCTAAGGAAGTATGAAGGGATATCCTTGCATCATGAGACCATTTATAGATTGATTTATAAAGATCAAATGGATAGAGGTGACTTATGGCAATATCTCAGAATTGCCAGTAAACCGTATCGTAAACGGTATGGCTGTTATGAAAGAAGGGGAAAAATTAAAAACAAAGTCAGTATTAATGAACGCCCAGAAATCGTTGATAAAAAAGCATGAATTGGTGATTGGGAAGGTGATGTGATAATAGGAAAAGATAAAAAAAGTGTATTATCAACGCTGGTTGAACGTAAGACACTCTATATAATCATTATCAAACTGAACGGAAAACAAGCATCAGAAGTAACTGAAGACACAGTGAGGGCTTTATACCCGTTAAAACAAATGGTTAAAACAATGACGTTTGATAACGGTTTAGAATTAAATAATCGTCCCCGAAAGACTCATGGTGACAAAACCCCAAATGAACTATTTAAAGGGATACGAACTTGTTTACTCGTAGCTTAATTATGTTGCGCTTACTATGCGAAACCACCAAACAAAAACATTATCCCTATAACATTTGTAGCTAAGGCAGACTATATATGAATAAGGATGGATATTGTAATTTAACATCTGCGCAGTTCGGAATTTGGTCATTCAACGAAATTATAGAAAATAAGTCAATAAATAATATAAGCGAATATTTTATAATTGATGGTGATATAAATGTTGAATATTTTTCTGAGGCGGTTAGAAAAACAGTAGAAGAAGCTGAGGCTTTACACTCTCGTTTTTATAAATTTGATAATTGTATTAAACAGAAGTTTTTTTCTATAAATAACTATGAACCAAAAATTATTGATTACAGCGATTTTCGAGAGGAAATTGCACTCCAGAAAGCTAAAAATTTCTTAATGGCAAGAACGGAGCAATCTTTTGATATTTGTGAGAAGCTTCCATTCGAAATATTACTAATAAAAATAGCAGAAAATAAATTTTTGTATTTCCACTGTTATCATCATATAGTTATGGATGGTTTGGGGGCATCACTCATTATTCAACGTGTCATAAGTTTATATAACGCTTCTTTTATTGATGGTTCTCCTCCTCCTTCACCATTCGGTAAATTTAAGGAACTTATTGATGGTGATATTGATTATCATAATTCTTCCAGATTTATTTGTGACCGTGATTACTGGTTAAATCTATTTGCTGATATTCCTGTTCCTGCTAGCCTAGCGAATCGAATAGCTCCTCCTTTAAGAACTATAATACGTCATCGTGTGAGTTTGGGTTATGAATTAACTGACCTGCTGCATAAAAAATCAAAAGAAATGAATTGCACATTACCTAACTTGCTTATTGCCATAACTTGCGTTTACTTGCATCGCATGACGGGACTTTCTGAAGTCATAGTCGGTTTACCAGTAACAGGAAGGCTTGGAAGGAAAGAACGTATTATACCAGGACTGATGGCAAATATACTTCCAATGCGATTAATACTTTCGCCAGATTTGGATTTGAAGACGGTTTTAGCCAGAGCAGCGAGACAAATCATGACGGTCTTACGTCATCAAAAATATAGATATGAAGATCTGTGTCGTGATTTAAAAATAATTAATAGTGGTGAATCATTATATCGAATAAGTATAAACGTTGAAAGCTTTGATAATGGTGGATATTTTCATCAAAGTAAAATACTACCTTGCAATATTGCAAATGGACCTGTTTCTGATCTCAACATTTTTTTCTTTGATTATAATAAAGAAGTTCCTTTGACCCTTGGATTTGATGCAAATAGTGAGTTGTATTCTCCAGAACAGTTGTCTGAACATACCTCTCGGATGTTGAAAGTTTTTTATGATTTGTTAACAAATCAAGATGCTACCATTGGTTCGTTGTTATTGCTAAATGATAATGAATATAGAAATTTAGAAATTATTAATAATAAAACTCTGGCATCAATCCCTTCGTTAACACTTGCTGATCGTTTTGAAGATCAAGTAAAAAAATCCCCAAATAAATCAGCGTTATATTGTGGTGATATTTCTTTAACTTACGCTCAACTTAATGCAAGCTCAAACAAGCTGGGTCATTATTTATTAAGTCAACATTTTCTCCCTAATGACACCGTAGCGTTACTATTACCTCGGACCGTTGATTTAATTGTAGCATTGTTAGCTATATCGAAGATAGGTGCAACATATATACCGTTAGATCCTGATTATCCTGAAGAACGTCTGAAATATATTATTGAAACCGCAAAACCGAAAATTGTATTGACGTCAATTAATGTTAATTTTAACTTTTGTTTAGATGCTCTTCAGATACAATTAGATGATATCAATATCTCCTTATTAGTCAATTCTCAATCAATTCACAACCCTATTAGAGTAGTCACTACTGCTAATCAAGCTGCGTATATCTTGTTTACATCAGGATCGACAGGGAATCCTAAGGGAGTAGTGATTACACACCATTCGCTTACTAATTTTCTTTACGCAATGCAAATGTCACTGCAAATAAAACCTAGCAACCGAATACTCGCTGTTACAACGATTGGTTTTGACATCGCAGGTTTGGAAATATTCTTACCATTAGTTAATGGAGCTTCAATAGCGTTAGCGTCTCATGACACTACACGGGATCCTAATTTATTGGCATCGGAAATCGTCCGAAATAACATAACTCATTTGCAAGGCACGCCCGCTTTGTGGCAAGGATTGGTTGAGTATCAGCCAAACTCATTGAGTAACCTCACCGCAATCGTTGGTGGTGATTCGTTGCCTAAGAATCTGGCTGAACGTATGGTGTCTCTAGCACATAGAGTCATTCAAGTTTATGGTCCTACTGAAACCACCATTTGGTCTACTTTACATGAACTGACGGCAAAGTCTGTGCAGCCAAATTCTATTGGTTTACCAATACTAAATACGCAGATCTATATCCTTGATACGGCTCTTCAGCCTGTGCCAGTAGGATATCCCGGAGAACTATATATAGCAGGTGATGGATTGGCTCTTGGCTATTTAGACCTCTCCGCTATGACCAGCGAGCGATTTGTCGCAAATCCTTTTGGAACCGCTGGGCAGCGTATGTATCGTACCGGCGATCTGGCTTGCTGGGGAAGTGATATGAATGTCAATTTCTTGGGGCGTGTCGATAATCAAGTAAAAATTCGTGGTTATCGAATTGAGTTGGGAGAAATTGAAAATACATTCCTGAAATCACCATTAATAAAGAATGCGCTAGTCATTGCGTACGGAAAAGAAAGTATCAGCAACAAATATTTGGTAGCCTATGTTGTTTTGCGCAAACCCAATTCTTGCTCGTCGGAAGAATTAAATAAATGGCTGAAAAAACACCTACCTGACTATATGCTGCCGGCAGTTATTATGATAGTGGATAGTTTTCCACTGATGCCGAATGGTAAAATAGACCGCCACGCTTTGCTAGCACCGATATTCAAGTCAGGTGAGCGAGTTTTACCAGAATCATCCCAGGAAAAAATCTTATGCAAAATCTTTGAGGAGGTTTTAGGATTTGAGTCGATAGGTATTAATGATAGCTTCTTCAATCTTGGTGGAAATTCTCTACTAGCAATACAGTTACTTATTCGTTTACGCATTCAGTTAGATATTGAATTACCTCTAAAAGCTATTTTTGAATCTCCAACGGTTAAAGAGCTTTCCAAGGTTATAGCTGACACAGGCAAAAAATATTCTCTACGAGAAAAACTGACCCCCCAGTCACGACCAAATATCTTGCCAATGTCATTTGCCCAACAACGTCTGTGGTTACAGGGACAGATTAATGAGAGCAGTGCATATAATATGCCTATGGCATTACGCATCTATGGTGAATTGGATACCATCGCACTTTCAACAGCGCTGTCTGATGTAGTGAAACGGCACGAAAGTTTGCGTACTTATCTGACCCTACAGGATGATATACCATGCCAATATATTGTATCGATGGAAGAAATCTCGTTCTCATTGCATGTTCACGAGTTGGATGAGTCTCAAATTACAAAAGAGTTAACTCAGCAGGTTGGTTATATCTTCAGGCTTGATAAAGAATTGCCTATTAAAGCTTGGTTGTATCGGATAAAACCCGAGCAGCATATATTCTTGCTATTAATCCATCACACTGCGGGAGATGGTGGTTCTATCTCCCCCTTACTACATGATTTGGACCATTACTATCAGGCTCACTTGAAAGGAGAAAATTCTTCACTGCCGCCTTTGCCAGTGCAATATGCAGATTACACATTATGGCAACATATATTACTATCTGATGAGCAAAAATCGGTAGGTTTGTATGCGAAACAAATGCATTACTGGTGTAACCAGCTAGCGTTATTACCAGAAGAGGTAACAATAGCTAGTGTGCAACCTAGGCCCACGAAGCCAAGTAGCAAAGGTGATTGCTATAAATTCTCAGTTCCTCAGGATATATATCAGGGTCTAAAACGCCTGGCTTTACAAGCGGAAGCCAGTCTGTTCATGGTTCTAAAAACGGCTCTTGCCGTGCTGCTTCATCGAATGGGGGCCGGTGATGATATATCGGTAGGCACTCCCGTTTTGGGCCGTACAGATGAAGCCCAAATGCCATTAATTGGCCTTTTTTCCAATACATTGGTATTACGTACCAACCTTTCTGGTAATCCTGATTTTGTCTCCCTGATAGCACAGGTTCGTAAAACAGTACTTGATGCTTATATGCATCAGGATTTGCCTTTTGAGCAAGTTGTCGAGTTTTTAACCCCACATCGTTCCGCGTCTAAGCATCCATTATTTCAAGTCATGATGGTGCTGGAAGAGGAATTTTCGTTGGGCAATATCTTTTTGCCGTTACGTATTGAGCAACAGGAGTTATTAACTAAAACGGCAAAGTTCGATCTCCTGTTTGTTTTCAAAGAGGATGTACAACAAGGTCTTTTAAGAGGACATATTGAATTTGCGACTGACCTATACGATGCGCAAACCGTTGCGGGATTTGTAGACCGCTTATTCAGTGTATTGAACATTATGACAAACAGGCCCACTGAGAAAATTAGTGAAATTTGCTTGTTAAATACGTTTGAACGTCAACAACTGCTCAAAACTTGGAACAATACGCTCGTAGAATTGCCAAACCTGTCGTTGGGTGTGCTGTTTGAACAGCAGGTTGCCCGTTCACCAAACGCTATTGCTGTTAAAGAAGGCAGCAAAACGTTAACCTATGCCCAGTTGAACATCGCGGCCAATCACCTTGCACACCGGTTACGCGAACTCACCGGGGCGGAAGCGTTTTGCGCCGGGTTGCTCATGGCGCATTCGATCGATCAGGTCATTGCCACGTTGGCGGTGATCAAGGCTGGTGCAGCCTATCTGCCATTGCGCGCCAGTGATCCTCTGGAACGGCAGCAAATGATGCTGGATGACGCAGGTGCAGCGGTATTGATTACTGATGTCGATAACCACCTGCCAACGGCGCACTTTGTGATACGCAACGTGGCCGATTCTGCTGGGAAACGCTGGTCAAAAATCAACCCGACAACCAACGCCGGACCCTCCAGCCTTGCTTACATTATGTATACCTCTGGGTCAACAGGTAAACCTAAAGGCATTGCGGTAAACCAGGAAAGCGTTATAGCACTAGCTTGCGATCGCCGCTGGTTGCCAGAAGATCATCAGCGTGTGCTGCTGCATTCCCCTGCTGCGTTTGATGCCTCGACCTACGAGTTTTGGGTGCCTCTATTGTGCGGTGGGCAATTAGTGGTGGCGCCAAAGGGTGAGCTGGATATTGATGTGCTGGCGCAGACCATCGCCAATGAAAAAATAACCGCCCTGTGGCTAACGGCTGGCCTGTTCCGGCTGATGGCGGAAAACCACGCCTCTTCCCTGGCCAGTGTGCGCCTGTTACTCGCCGGTGGCGATGTATTGCCAAAATCCGCTATCGAAACCGTTATGCGGCGCTGCCCTGGACTGGTAATGATGAACGGCTACGGGCCAACCGAAACTACTACCTTTGCAACAACCTATACTATGTATAGCGTACCGGATAGCGCTTCGGTGCCTATTGGCACGCCGTTGGACAATATGCAAGTGTATGTGCTTGATACCTACTTGCAACCCGTGCCTGTCGGCGTTTCTGGCGAGTTGTATATCGCTGGTACTGGGCTTGCGCACGGCTACCTTAACCAACCCGGCCTGACGGCATCACACTTTATCGCCAATCCTTTCGGCAGCAGTGGCGATCGCATGTACCGTTCTGGCGACTGGGTTCGTTGGCGGCAGGAAGGGGTTCTGGAGTACCTAAACCGTGGCGATCAGCAGGTCAAAATACGTGGTTTCCGCATCGAGCTTGCCGAGATAGAAGCGACATTGCTGGAGCAGGAAGGCGTTGCCCAGGCGTTCGTGTGCATTTTCGAACCGCAAAAAGGAAATAAACAGCTGGCCGCGTATGTCATTGCCGAAAAAATCGGACAGTGTGAACCCACATTGCTGCGACAAACGCTGAGCGCCCGGTTGCCAGATTTTATGGTGCCGGCAGTTGTGAGCGTAGTAGAGAGATTCCCGCTGACTGCCAACGGGAAAGTCGATATGCGCGTGTTACCCGTTCCAGAATTCAACGTTGGCCACGGGCGAACCGCACGCAATGAGCAGGAAAGCAAACTGTGTCACTTGTTTGCCGAGGTCCTCGGTTTGTCCCAGGTTAGCATCGACGATAATTTCTTCGATCTGGGTGGTCATTCCCTGTTGGCATCGCGCCTTGTCAGCCATGTTCGCAAAGCGCTAAAGGTGGACCTCAGCATCCGCGATCTGTTTGAAGCACCAACGGTAGCGCAGTTTGCGCAGCGCCTGGGGCAAGGGAGCACACTGCGCCCAGCGTTGCAGGTGAAACCAAGGCCAGAATGCCTGTTGTTGTCTGCGGCCCAGCGCCGGCTATGGATGGTTGACCGCATTGAAGGGGGTAAATCCCTCTACAACATGCCGTTGACGCTGGAGTTGCAGGGGGAATTGAGCGTTCCTGCCATGGCAGCAGCGTTGAATGATGTGGTGGCGCGCCATGAAAGCCTGCACACACGCTTTCAGGAGCGGTCGGATGGTAACGTTTATCAGCAGATTGCCTGCGGGGAAGACGCACAGTGCGAACTGACGTTGCACCGCGTCCTTGCTGAGAATTTAGATGAAGAGGTGCTGGCAGCATCAGAATATATCTTTGATTTAGCGTATGAAAACCCCTGCCGGGCCTGGCTGTTCCATGTTGAACCGAATCATCATGTGCTTTTATTCCTGATGCATCATATCGCCAGCGATGGGGCATCACTGGCTCCCCTACTGCGCGATCTGGCGCTGGCGTATCATGCTCGGTTGCAGGGGCAAGCGCCGAACTGGGCGCCACTACAGGTGCAGTATGCCGATTACACCCTGTGGCAACACGAACTGCTGGGTGATCCCCGTGATACGGGCAGCCTGCAAAGCCACCAATTGGAGTATTGGCGCGAAGTGCTGCATGGGCTGCCGGAAGAGTTGCAGTTGCCAACCGACAGGCCACGGCCACAAAGTTCAAGCTATCAAGGCGGGCAATGGCGTTTTGAAGTTAATCCAGAGGTCTATGTACGCTTGCTTGAAGTAGCAAGGCAGCAAAATGCGAGCCTGTTTATGGTGTTGCAGGCGACCTTGGCGGTGCTGCTGAGCCGGTTAGGCGCGGGCCATGACATTCCACTGGGCGTGGCTATTGCTGGCCGTACCGATGAAGCGCTGGAACCTCTAATCGGCTTTTTCACCAATACATTGGTGTTGCGCACCGATGTTTCTGGGAATCCGACCTTTGATCAATTGCTGGCGCGCGTGCGCGATAGCGCATTGCAGGCGTATGAACATCAGGATTTGCCGTTTGAAAACTTGGTGGAAGCGCTGAACCCAGAGCGTTCTCTGTCGCGCCATCCGCTGTTCCAGGTAATGTTGGTATTGCAAAACAACGCCCGTGGCGAGGTCCATTTTGATGGACTGAACACCCGCGTTGGTACACCGCTGCTACCGGTGGCGAAGTTTGATTTGACCTTCAACTTTGAAGAAACGCCAGCCTCATTAAACGGCATCGTTGAATATGCTACCGACTTGTTTGACGGCAAAACCGCTGAGCGCTTGGCGGGCTATTTCGCTAATATGCTAGCGGCCATCAGTTGCAATACATGCTGCAATATCAATGAGCTGGAGCTATTTAGCGAACGCGAACGCCAACAGATTGTCAACGAATGGAATAACACTGCCCGGCAATTGCCGGCCAAGACGTTTGCCGAACAATTCGAAGCCCTTGCCAAAGCAACACCGGATGCGCCTGCCCTGCTGGGGGAAAGCGAACGGCTGACTTATAGCCAGTTGGATCAACGGGCTAACCGGTTGGCGAATCTGATGATGGAAAGGGGCGTTGGCACAGAAAACATCATTGCCATCGTACTACCGCACTCGGTTGATCTGATTGTCGCGCTGATTGCTACGCTGAAAACCGGCGCTGCATATTTACCGCTTGATCCTGATTATCCTCAGGAACGCCTGAATTATATGTTGGAACACTCGCAGCCTGCGCTGGTCATCACGGATTCTGCGTTCGTACAAAAACTGGGGGCGCAGTATTCCAGTTTGCAGATTGACCAACCGGTGCTGCATACGCAATTGGCCCGGCAGCAAGCGGAAAGCATTACTTTGCCAAGGAAGTTGAGCATCGATAATGCGGCCTACATTATCTACACCTCTGGTTCTACCGGTTTGCCGAAAGGCGTTCTGGTGACGCACCGGGGTATCAGCAACTTGGTTGCCAGCATGGTCGAGCGATTACATGTTACGCCGCAAAGCCGCGTGTTGCAGTTTGCTTCACCGAGCTTCGATGCCTCGTTCTGGGATATCAGTATGGGGCTGTTAAGCGGTGCGGCGCTGGTCGTTGCAGGCCGTGATGCGCTGTCACCGGGGGAGCCGCTGTATGAACTGATGCTGGCCCAAGGCGTGACGCACGCCACGTTGCCACCGGTGGGGTTGGCGGTTATGCCGCGTAAGCCATTGCCTGCGTTGGAGACGTTGGTGGTGGCGGGCGAAGCCTGCCAGCCGGAGCTGATCGACTATTGGGGCCAGGGGCGCCGGATGATCAATGCCTACGGGCCAAGTGAATCCACGGTCTGCGTCACCATGAGCCAACCGTTGGCGGCTGGAAAAGCGCCGCCTATCGGCACGCCGATCGTCAACATGCAGGTCTATGTTCTGGATGAGCGTTTGCAACCGGTCGCGCTAGGGGTAAAAGGCGAGTTGTATATCGCAGGTGAAAGCCTAGCCCGTGGCTACGTGCGGCGCCCGGATTTAACAGCGGAACGCTTTGTAGCGAACCCGTTTGGCGTGGCAGGTAGCCGAATGTATCGCACCGGCGATGTCGCCTATTGGCAAACCAACGGTGAGCTGATGTTTGCTGGGCGTGTGGATCATCAGGTCAAGATCAGGGGTTTCCGTATTGAATTGGGTGAAATTGAATCCCTGCTGCTGAGGCATCCTCAACTGAGCCAGGCCACGGTGATCGTGCGTGAAGATAAGCCGGGGCTTCGCCAACTGGTTGCTTACGCCGTGGTGAGTGAAGGGGACGTTAATACCGCAGAACTACGCGAATATCTGCGTAGTCACCTGCCGGAATATATGGTGCCTGTGGCCATCGTCATGCTGCCGGCAATTCCGGTTACGCCGAACGGTAAAGTCGATCGGCACGCATTGCCGCAGCCTGATTTCCATCAGCCCCATCACCGTGGCCCGCACAATACGCAAGAGCAACTGCTTTGCACGCTCTTTGCCGATTTATTGGGCGTGGAACAGGTTGATATTGACGGCAGCTTCTTCGAAATGGGGGGTGATAGTATCACCGCGATACAGCTGGTCGCGCGTGCGCGCCAGGCTGGTTGGATATTCACACCACGCCAGGTCTTTGAGCACAAAACCGTTGCTTCCTTGGCCAGAAAAATGCAGGCGAACATTACCACGGTTGCTGAAACGCGGATTTGCGCGGTAGGTGAATTACCCGTTACACCAATTATCCATTGGTTGATGGAAAACCCCGGTAACATCAACGGGTTCAGCCAGGCAACGTTGTTGCAAACGCCGGAGCATCTGGATGAGAAACAACTCAGGCAGATGCTGACGCTGCTGTTAGAGCAGCACGATGCCTTGCGCCTGGTGGCGAATCGCTCCACGAGCGGTGATGTCCTGCTGACCATTCCGCCAATGATGTCAGACATCGTGGATGGCGCATTGAGCATTGTGGATTGCCAGGCGTTCACGCTGGCGGAACTACAACGCTGCATCAAGGCAGAAAGCCAACGCGCAAAACAGCGCCTCGATCCGGCGGCGGGCAAAATGCTACAGGCGGTTTGGTTCCGCGCATCCGCCGGGCAGCCTGGCCGGCTGATGCTGGTGCTTCACCACTTGGTGGTGGACGGTGTCTCTTGGCGTATTTTAGCGCCGGATTTGCAAAACATCTGGGCAGCCCTGAGCGCGGGGAAAACGCCGGATCCGTTGCCGGTGGGTACCTCTTTCCGTGCGTGGGCGTATCAATTGCAGCAAGAGGCCAATGCGCGGAGTAACGAACTGAATCACTGGCTAACGGTGCTGGCGAAGCCGGATACGTTGCTGACTTCCCGCCTGCTAGACGGGGCGCAAGACACCGTTGCGGCCAGCGATTCATTGCGGCTTGAGTTGCCGGCGGCGTTTACCCAACCGTTGTTGGGGACGATACCGGCGCTCTTCCATGCCGGTATCAACGACGTGCTGCTCTGCGCCTTTGCTCTGGCCGTTAATGACTGGCGGCAAACTTCACAGACGGATGTCCTGCTGGATCTTGAAGGGCACGGGCGTGAAGAACTTCCCGGCACGGAGCTGTCGCGCACTGTTGGCTGGTTCACCAACATGTATCCTGTGCGGCTCGAACCGGGCGCTACGCAGATGGCAGACCCTTATTCATTAGGTCATGCGCTAAAACGCATCAAAGAGCAGCTACGCCAAGTGCCTGCGAACGGTCTTGGATATGGGTTGCTACGCTATCTGAATTTGCAAACACGGCCAATTTTGTCACAGCAGCAGCAGGCCCAGATTGGCTTCAACTATCTGGGCCGCATGGCTGCGGGTGGCGATCGTGACTGGCAGGTGGTCGCAGAGGCGAATCTGCTGGATATAACGGCTGATGACAATTTTGCGCTCCCTCATGCGCTTTCACTCAATGCGTTGGTAGAAGAGCGATCGGAAGGGCCGGTTCTGGTTTCCAACTGGTCATGGGCCAGAGCGCTGCACACGGAAAAGAGTATTAGCGTGTTGGGTAACCATTGGTTCCGTTGGCTAAAAGCAATGTCGCAGCTTTCTACGGTACCTGACGCGGGGGGATTCACACCATCGGACATCACGATGCTATCGCTTAAACAGAATAGCTTGGAAAAACTTCAAGCCAAGTGGAAGAAGAAGAAATAAATATGGAAATTAAAGAGATACTACCATTATCGCCATTACAGAAAGGTCTGTTGTTCCATATGTTGTACGATACCCAAGGCAGTGATGCGTATCAGGTGCAACAGGTTTTCCAGTTTGCTGGCGTTTTAGATAGCCAAAAGCTGAAACAGGCTGTCACAACCTTACTACAACGTCACCCGCACTTGTGCGCGGGGTTTGAGTACGAAGACGTAGAAACGCCGGTGCAACTGATCTTGGTGGGGCTACCGTTGCCGTGGCGTGAGGTGGATTTGAGCCATCTATCACCAGAGCAGCAACAGCCAGCATTCGCCGCGCTGTTACAGACCGATTATGATGAGCGCTTTGATCCGCACGATCCGCCGTTGCTGCGATTCACCCTAGTCAAACTGGCGGCACAGCAGCATTATCTGGTCTTTACCAACCATCACCTGTTGTTGGATGGCTGGTCAATTCCTATCCTGCTGCAAGAGTTATGCACTCTGTATCTGGGTGATGCGCAAGGCAGCACCTTGCCGCCGATCACCCCCTATTGCAACTATCTGCAATGGATTGCGGCGCGTGATGTTGACGAAATGCGAGCCGTATGGCGCGAAACGCTAAGTGGCCTGGCGGCACCAACTTGCCTGGCAAAGGGGCGCACCACGGAAAATCTGCAACCGAATCTGTTGCATAAGCATCTGGATGTGGCATACACGCAGCGGCTGAACTTACGCGCCAAACAGCTTGGCGTGACGGTAAATACATTGATCCAGGCCGCATGGGGCGTGCTGCTGGGAGGAATGACGGGGCGCAGCGATGTAGTGTTCGGCGTCACGGTTTCCGGCCGGCCAGGTGAATTGCCCGGCGTGGAAAGCATCGTTGGGTTGCTAATCAATACCGTGCCATTACGCCTGACGTTCAGCCTGGCGGAGACGTTTACTACGCTTTTGCAACGCCTACAGGCAGAGCAAACCCGGTTGCTTGATTACCAATATCTTGACCTGACGACCATCCAGGCGGATGCCGGTTATGGCGAGCTGTTTGATACCTTGATGGTGTTCGAGAACTACCCGCTCATAGAAGGCAGCAGTGAGCAATCTGATACCGAGCTGAACATCTCGCTAACGGTGCACCATGGCGGGGATGCCTCGCATTACCCGCTTGGGTTGGTGGCGGTTCCGGGTGAAACGCTAGCCCTGCGCTTCAGCTCATTGCCAGACCTGTTTGACGATCAAACTGTGGCAAACCTGGCCGAGCGCTTCATGCTGATACTGCATGCCATCATTGACGATCCGCAGACGATTATTGGCAGCGTACCGCTGCTGCTGGCGCAAGAAGTTCAGGCCATGGTTCAACCTTACCCTGTGCTGGCATCATTGCCAGCCGATACGCTCCACGGAATGTTTGAAAAACGCGCGTACGAAACGCCGGATGCGATTGCGCTGAGCTTGGGCAACGATCGCCTGAGCTATGGCGAACTTAATCAGCGGGCCAATCAGTTGGCTCGTTATTTGGTGAACCGCGGCATTGGCACTGAGGATGTCGTGGCATTGGCGTTGCCACGTTCGATGGAGACACTGATTGCGTTGTTAGCCGTATTAAAAGCTGGCGCTGCATATCTACCACTGGATCTCCATAACCCTGCCGAACGGCTTGGTTTTATCGTGTCAGATGCCAAACCGACGCTTATCATCACCAACGCAGAAAATGCCGGCTCGTTAAGCGGCTCCACGTCTGATTTGGTGGTTGATATTCCTGAATATCAGCAGCGCCTGGTGCCGTTCAGCAAACGGGATCTTCAACCCGATGAACTTTTACGCCCAGTTAGTACGGCAAACCTGGCCTATATCATTTACACCTCTGGCTCTACGGGGAACCCGAAAGGGGTGCTGATCCCGCACGAAAACGTGTTACGGCTCTTTACAGCAACGCAATCGTGGTTCGATTTTGGCCGTAATGACGTCTGGACCCTGTTCCATTCGTATGCTTTTGATTTTTCAGTGTGGGAAATCTGGGGGCCATTGTTATATGGCGGGCGGCTGGTCATCGTACCGTTTATGGTGAGCCGCGATCCTCAGGCATTCCTCAAGCTACTGAGCGAAGAGAAAGTCACGATATTAAACCAGACGCCCTCTGCCTTCTATCAATTGATAGAAGCGGATCAAAGCGATCGCGAGAAGAAATATCCACTGACGCTGCGCAAAGTGGTATTCGGTGGGGAAGCGCTGGATCTCAGCCAGCTTGAACGTTGGTACCAACGCCACGATTCGGCAGCGCCTGAATTAATCAACATGTATGGCATTACCGAAACAACCGTGCACGTCAGCTATCAGGCGCTGACTCCGGCAATGATGCGCAGCCAGTCGGGTAGCCCGATTGGTGTTGGGATCCCCGATCTGCGTATCTATGTGTTGGATAACGCTTTGCGCTATGTTCCTATAGGTGTTGAAGGGGAAATGTACATTGCTGGTGCCGGGCTAGCGCGCGGTTACTTGAACCGCGCGGGGTTAAGCGCCGAGCGCTTTGTCGCCGACCCGTATGGTGAACCGGGTTCCCGTATGTACCGTTCGGGCGATTTAGCCTTCAGATCGCCAGAAGGCGGGCTGATCTATATAGGCCGAGCCGATCAGCAGGTGAAACTACGTGGTTTCCGCATTGAGCTGGGCGAAATTGAAGCGACTCTGGCGGATGACCCGCAGGTCACCCAAGCCGTGGTGCTGATGCGTAAAGATCAGCCTGGCAATCCACAATTGGTGGGGTATATCACCAGCGACAGTGACGCTGCTATTGACACGGCGGCACTGCGCCACCGCGTGGCGGCAAAACTCCCTGACTATATGGTGCCTGCGGCCATCCTTCAGATTGAGCGTTTCCCTTTGACGGTCAATGGGAAACTGGATAAACGCGCATTACCGGTGCCAGACTTCAACCATGGCGGCAGACGGTGCCAGCCGCGCACGGCGCAGGAAGAAATTCTGGCAGGGTTGTTTGCCGAGGTGCTGGGGCTGGAAACGGTAGGCATGGACGACAACTTTTTTGCGTTGGGCGGCCACTCGCTGTTAGTGATGCGCCTGATTAGCCGTGTATCCAGAGTATTAGCCATTGAGTTACCGATCCGCACACTGTTTGATTACCCAACCGTGGCGCAGTTTGCCGAGCAGTTGGCGATAAAGGGCACTCAACGCCGTGAAACGCTCACGCGCCAGGCCCGTGAGGAATATTTACCCCTTTCCTTTGCCCAGCAGCGAATGTGGCTGTTGGATAACATTGGCAACGATCATGCCGCGTATAATATGCCGCTTGCCCTGAAGCTGAATGGGCCGCTCAATGATGAAGCATTGCGCCAGGCATTGGGCGATCTGGTACAGCGCCATGAGGTTCTGCGCACGCTATATCCTCTGCATCTTGATCAGCCTTATCAGCATATTCTAGCGCCTGATAGCGTGGCACCGTCTCTGATCATCGGCAATGTGACACCGGAGGAGCTGCAGGAAAGCATCGACAAAGCTGCCGCTTGGCAGTTCGATCTGGCAAATGATTTACCGCTGCGTGGGTGGTTGTTCCACTTACCGGACCAGAACGAACATGTGCTGCTGCTGGTCATTCACCACATTGCCTGTGACGGCGGTTCGTTAGGGCCAATGTTACACGATCTGTCTTTGGCCTATCAGGCGCGCTGCGTGGGCCAGGAAGCGAAGTGGGCGCCACTAACCGTGCAATACGCCGACTACGCGCTATGGCAGCGCCAACTATTGGGGGATGTGCAGGATGCCTCCACGCGCGGCGTACAGCAAATCGAATTCTGGCGTAGCGCACTGGCAGGATCGCCCCAGGAAATTTATCTACCTACCGATCGCCCGCGTTCATCCGTACCGAGTCAACAAGGTGCCCGGGTCAGCTATGCGATTGACCAAGCGCTTTATGGCCGCCTGAAAAAACTGGCGCGTGATGAGGGCGTAACGCCATTTATGTTGCTGCAAACCGGAGTCGCCGTCATGCTTAGCCGGATGGGGGCTGGCGATGATATTACGCTGGGCACAGGTGTTGCCGGGCGAGTCGACGAAGCTATGGACAATTTGATTGGCTTCTTTGTCAATACGCTGGTGCTGAGAGTAAATTGCGCGGGTAACCCTGAATTTAATCAGTTGCTTGCCAGCGTGCGTGAGTTCATGCTTTCTGCCTATGCAAATCAGGATGTGCCTTTTGATCAGGTGGTAGAAGCGCTTAACCCTGAGCGTTCTGCCTTACGACATCCGTTATTCCAGGTAATGTTGGTATTGCAAAATAACGGCGACAACACCCGGCAATTTGCCAATTTGCAGGCGAAACCGCAGCCGGTTGGTTTTGTCCCTGCCAAATTCGATCTGACGTTCAATTTTGATGAGGTCTATAGCGATGATGGTGAGGTGTGTGCACTCAATGCCCAGATTGAGTATGCCGTCGATCTGTTTGATCGCGATACGGTGGTGGCGCTCGCGCAGTACCTTGTTCGATTGCTGTCGTTCATTGCAGAAGAACCAGCCACACCAGTGGCGAATATTCCACTGTTAACTGCCGAGCAGCAATACAAAATGATAACCGAGTGGAATGCCACGGAACAGAAAGTGCCGATGGCGTCGCTGGCCTGCCTGTTTGAAAAACAGGTGGCGGTGGTACCAGAACACATTGCTCTGAGTTGTGGTGATGAGCAGCTTACCTATGCGCAACTGAACGCGCGCGCAAATGATTTGGCACAACGCCTGCAACAGCTTGGCGTGAAAGCGGAACATGGCGTTGCATTGCTGATGGAGCGCTCGCTGTCGCTCGCGATCGCCATATTGGCTGTAATTAAGGCCGGAGGGTTCTATGTGCCGCTGCGTACCAGCGATCCCTTGGAACGCTGGCAGCATATCGTGGATGAAGTCGGGATGCAGGTTGCGTTGGTGGATGATACACATAGCCGCGTGGTTTTGCCGGCCAGTTTACAGGTGGAAACCGTAGTCAACGCCAGTACCCAGAACAATGTTGCGTGGGTCAGCGAGCCGGTAAGCGCCCAGAATCTGGCCTACGTGATGTTTACCTCAGGTTCCACGGGGCAGCCCAAAGGAATCGCCACCACGCAAGATAACGTCATTACCCTGACTCTCGATCGGCGCTGGCGCAGCGAGCATCACCAGCGTGTTCTGTTGCATTCCCCCTACGCATTTGATGCCTCAACCTATGAGCTGTGGGCCACTCTGCTTAACGGCCATCAGGCCGTCATCGTGCCGGGCAACGATCTCGATCTGGATCTGTTGACATCGACCATCGTTGAACAACAAGTAACCGCCGCATTTCTGACATCAGGGTTATTCAGGCTGATTGCGGAAGAACATCCGCAATGCCTGGGTTCTTTGCAGAAGGTATTCACCGGTGGTGAAAAGATATCCGCCAGCGCGGTGCAG
This sequence comes from Photorhabdus sp. RM71S, assembly GCF_042879355.1. NCBI lineage: Bacteria > Pseudomonadati > Pseudomonadota > Gammaproteobacteria > Enterobacterales > Morganellaceae > Photorhabdus > Photorhabdus sp. RM71S. Next base: position 65,721 of record NZ_JBHFKV010000006.1, read on the forward strand.
GCGGTGCGGGAACATTGGCCCAATCTTGAATTGATGAATATCTATGGCCCAACGGAAACCACTACCTACGCCACGGATTACCCCATCGCCAAAACAGATGCCCCTTATCTGGACGTCCCTATTGGTGCCGCGTTGGATAACACCAGCCTCTATGTATTAGATGAATTTTTACAGCCGGTGCCAGTTGGCGCGCCAGGGGAGCTATACATTGCCGGCCGCGGCCTGGCGCGTGGCTATCTTAAGCGTCCGGGGCAAAGTGCGGCACACTTTATCGCCGATCCCTTCGGGCCTGCGGGCAGCCGCATGTACCGCACCGGAGATGTGGTGAAATGGCGGCGTGATGGCGTGCTCAACTTTGTTGGCCGCAGCGATCAGCAGGTGAAAATTCGCGGTTTCCGGATTGAACCGGGGGAAATCGAAGTCGTGCTGAAGCAGCACTCCGCCGTGCAGCAAGCGGTGGTCATTCCGCGCGAGGATAATTCGGGCAATAAACAATTAGTTGCCTATGTGGTGCCCTTTGCAAGCCCCGAAGATCTACCGGTGTTGTTGCAACAGCATGCGCGTGAGCATTTACCTGATTTTATGGTGCCTGCTGTGGTCATGCTGCTGGCAGAACTGCCATTAAACGCCAACGGCAAGTTGGATGTTGCCACGTTGCCACACCCAAACTTCGGTTTGCGGCAAGGCCGCCAACCACAGACTGAAAGCGAGAAATGGCTTTACGAGCAGTTCTGCGAGCTATTGAGTGTTGAACACATCAGCATTGATGACAACTTCTTCGCACTGGGAGGGCATTCACTGCTGGCGGCACGGCTGATTGTGCGTATCGAAAAAGAATTGGATGAGAAGCTGACTATTCGTGACCTGTTTGAATCGCCCACCGTTGTACTGCTGGCGAGGCGTCTTGAAAGCAGCCCGTGTGGCAATATTCTGGACATCATGCTGCCATTGCAACCGGCTGGCGAAAAAACGCCGCTGTTCTGTTTACACCCTGGGGGAGGATTGAGTTGGTCTTATGCGGGGCTGATCCCGTATCTGGGCGAGCAGCAGCCTCTTTATGGCATTCAGGCACGCAGGTTGAGCACCGGCTTTGTACCACCATCGATTTATGACATGGCGAAAAATTATCTGGCAGAGATTTATAAGATCCAGCCAGAGGGGCCTTACTCATTGCTGGGCTGGTCTTTCGGTTGTCATCTCGCGCATGAAATAGCCACCTTGCTGCAAAAGGATAATAAAGTGGTCAATGTCCTGATCTTTATGGATGGTTATCCGTTGTGGAAGATTTATCGAGACATGGTACGCACCGATCGAGAAAGCCTGCGTGCAATGTTTGAGGCATTTACCGGTTCGGCACCTGAAAACGAGCAGCAGCTAAGCGTGGCTGGCTTGAAAAAACGGCTGTCTGAGATCGAGCATCCATTAGCAAGCCTCGAGCAGAATATTTTCGAACGTATTCTTGCCGAATTCCGAGATGCACCGCGTTTGCTCAGTGAGTTTTCACCCAGCCGGTTTCAAGGTGACCTCGTATTCTTTAGGGCACTACAAGGCCATAGCGAAGCCGATAATGTTAATTATGATCCGCACTTATGGGGGGAGTATGTTGAAGGAAACATCGTCTTGCATGATATTAATTGTTCCCACGATAGTATGTTAAGTGAAGGTCCGCTTAAAGAGATTGGGCCAATACTTCAACAACGATTTGGCATTCTTACAGACAGCAGCATTGAGTAAGGTTTTCCGACAGACAAAGAGTAACATTACATATAACTCTGTAGACAATACTGTATATTGCCATGATGCTAAAGGCGTATGAAATGTTGAAAGCCTGTTAAATCAGGCTTTCAAATTTCAGAGAAAACTACTGATATTTTTCCGGTGACACAAAACCTACGCAGATCAGTATTGGTTTCGTTTCAGGTTCGGGCTGGAAAAGAAATTCTTCCTTACTATTTATTCTTAATTTTGACCAGTCTTGCAAAACACTGTGAAAATCTTCTTGTTCGCAGGTTTTTCCCTTTGCACCTACCAGAATAGCACCGTCACGTATAATATCGCTTTCCTTAACATGGCGGTTGTAGATATTGGGTGCCTGCTCTCCTGATATCCAAGGTTGAATAGTCTCTGGCTGACTTGGCGCGTAAACAGTCAGCCACTGATGCAAGTATTCGCCCCCGACATAATGGAGCGGTGTCGAATAGCGTTGATGCCAGCGTTGTTCCAGTTGCCAGGAAAAATCTTTGATACCTTCGAATTTATGGCCGGCGCCGCGAATATTGGCTGCCATAATCAGTACATATCCCATCAGAATCAACCCTGCGACGACAATCAGCCCTCTCAGGGTATTGCGTAATGATTTCTGTGGAAAACGAGTAATAGAACCAACCAACAGCGCTGATGAAACGGACATAAAGGGGTGCAGCCATTCTGTCATTCTTCCCCCCTTATTGAATGAGAACCAGCAGTAGATAATCAGTAATGGCAACAAGATGATAATGTTTACCAATCGGTTCGGTTGCTCCTTCGGCCAGCTAATACGGCCGCCAAGCTGATAGATAATAATGCCAACGATAATCAGCGGATAAAATACCGATAATAACGATCGGGTAGTGTGTAGATTAAATCCATTATCTATTTGTGAATCTACCCATTTGAAAGCGGCAAAATCATTGTTCCATAGCCACCAGAAATTAGGCAGTACCAGCACAAACCAGATAACCAGTGCGATATAGAGCGCGGGTTGGCGGTAACATTGTCGAACTTTAGGCACAAATAGAGTCAACAGAAAAACCGAACCAACCAGTGCCAATGTGGAGTATTTCCCCATTGCTGCCAGCCCGGAACTGAGGGCAAATGCCAGCCACCAACGCGGATTGTCATACACGGCTCGTAGAAAGAACAGCATAGCCCACGGCCATAGCATAATTAGCAGATAATTATCGTTGTAAGGAATAATATCAAAGTTAATAATACCGGATAGGTTCAATGTCAGCATGGCAAGCCATGCCAGCTCTTTTTTCCTTGTTAGCCGGAACGCCAGATGCCATACACCGAGCATGCCAATCGCGATAGCAATAAAGTGAATGAAATACCAGTAAAAACTCAATGAAACACCGCTTATATGGATAGCAGGCAGCATCATTACACCCACTAACCACGGATTTTTAGGTGAACCCCATTCGCCGTTTTTTCCCCAGTTCAATGCTTCGACGGCATCATAAGGGACGGTTGGGTCGAATGAATAACTCACTATCATCCATAACAAAGCATAACCAACTACCCACAAGTAAACGTATTTATAGCAAGAAGTATCAAAAATAGGCATATCGATTTATCATTTATTGAAAGCTAAGAGTAATAGAATATTTGTTGATGGTTAAACCATGCATGAATGATAAGAGATTTTTGGCTATATTTTTTAAAAGATAAAGAGTTATTCACGGCGCTTTTCTATATGTGCAGTTTCTGCTAGATTCCGGCGCAGCAATACCCTGATAAACCAAACTGAGTAACCGGCTATGAACCCGTTAAAGAAAAAAGCACCAGCCAAAACATCTGCTAGTAAACAGAAAAGAAAAAACCGCGAAGAATTGAATGCGGAAGGGCGTGCACGTAAGCGTGAGAAAAAACATCGCGGCAATCCGCCCGGTAACCGCAATCAGGAGCAGAGCGGTGATAAACATCAGTCAGGCAAACAGCAACGTGATCCACGTCTTGGCAGTAAAGTACCTGTTCCGCTGATCGTTGGAGAACAACCGACAAAACCTGTCATTGCTAATAAGGTCGAGACAAAACCACGTTTATCGCTACAAGAAGAGTTAGCGATGCTGGAAAACGACGATCGTCTGGATGCATTGTTAGAGCGTCTGGAAAATGGCGAAAGTCTGTCTAAAGAAGAGCATGCTTATGTTGACACTACGCTGGATCGGATTGATGCTCTGATGGAAGAGTTAGGTATTAAGCTGGATGAGGAAGAGAGTGAAGAAGAGAAGCAGGATGACATTATGCAACTGTTGAAAGGTAAATAATTTAATCTCCCATGATCAGAGGCGGGTTGATCCTAATAACCATACTATTAGTATGTTATTTGCTATGGTTATTGGGTAAACTATGGCGATTATCGCGGCGTAAAACCCGGCTGCGCAGAGTCACAACGGCGCAACATATTAAGCATATGAAAGCGTTACGTTTTGATGGGCAAAAACATCGGAAGGGATAAGCATGTCTGAGCAAGCCATCGTTTGGGATCTGCCTTTGATCCAGAAATACAATTATTCCGGCCCTCGTTATACTTCATATCCTACGGCGCTGGAATTCAATCAACAGTATGACAATGCAGCATTTATCCAGGCTGCTACCTGTTACCCTGAACGACCGCTTTCTCTCTACCTCCATATCCCGTTTTGCCATAAGCTCTGTTATTTCTGTGGTTGTAATAAACTGGTCACCCGTCAAAAGCATAAAGCGGATGAATATTTGCAATGGCTTGAACGGGAAATTCGTGACCGGGCAAAGTTGTTTTCTGGCCGTAAAGTGAGTCAGATGCATTGGGGTGGTGGTACACCAACCTACCTTGATAAAGACCAAATCAGTAAATTGACGGGATTGTTGCGTAACCATTTTGATTTTCTGCCAGATGCTGAAATTTCCATTGAAATTGACCCACGTGAAATTGAACTGGATATGATTGATCACTTGCGCAATAAAGGTTTTAACCGTCTGAGCATGGGTGTGCAGGATTTCAATAAAGAAGTTCAGCATCTGGTGAACCGTGAACAGGATGAAGAGTTTATCTTTGCTTTGGTTGCCCGTGCCCGCAAAACGGGTTTTAATTCCACTAGTATTGACCTGATCTATGGTCTGCCGAAACAAACACCAGAGAGCTTTGCTTTCACTCTGGAGCGAGTATTAGCATTGTCACCGGATAGAATGAGTATTTTCAATTATGCTCATTTGCCGAACTTATTTGCTGCTCAACGTAAAATCAAAGCGCATGATTTACCGAGTGCCGAGCAAAAGCTGGATATATTGCAAGAAACAATTGCAACGCTGACAAACAATGGTTATCAGTTTATCGGCATGGACCATTTTGCTCGCCCGGATGATGAACTGGCAGTCGCTCAGCGGGAAGGGAAATTACATCGCAATTTTCAGGGTTATACCACTCAGGAAGAGTGTGACCTGCTAGGCTTGGGAGTTTCTGCTATCAGTATGTTGGGCGATAGTTATTGCCAAAATCAAAAAGAGTTAAAAACCTATTATGCGGAATTAGAAAAACAGGGGCATGCCTTATGGCGTGGTTTAACTTTGTCCCGAGATGATTGTATTCGCCGTGATGTTATTAAAGCGCTTATCTGTAATTTCCGTCTAAATTTTGCCGATATTGAGCAGCAATATGGGCTGAGTTTTACCCGCTATTTCGCAGAAGATTTGCAATTATTAGCGCCATTGGTTGAAGATGGATTGGTTGAAGTGAATGAGAAACAGATTTGGGTAACGCCACGAGGCCGGTTACTGATTCGTAATATCTGTATGTGTTTTGATATTTATTTACGCCAACAGATTCACCAGCGTCAGTTTTCAAGGGTGATTTGATTGTTCAGAGCATGGTTTTTAAATAAGAAGGTTTTAACCTCGTTAAAATTTTTTATTTTACATTTGGGTATCCGGTTTTATAGTTTTTACTTAACCTCATTTACCTATACCCGCTTAACTTGAAGATGCAGGATTCATAACCTGGAAGTTGTCATTAATACGGCACGACAGGTTCCCGGCCAGTTCCGGTAATATTTCCGTAAAAAAGCGATGTATTGCCTGCTTGAACAAGGTCGTCGAGGCGAAATAACGGTTATTCCTGACTTGTTCATTCATCACCTTCCACAGCCTTTCTATCGGGTTCAGATTCGGGCTGTACGGCGGCAGGTAATGAAGCTCAATATTCATCACATAAGTCCAGTCTTTCACCAGCCTGCTTTGGTGGTAACCGGCTCCGTCAAGGATAATATGAACCTTCTGACTGACCGGATAGGTCTCACGGATGGCAATGAAAAACTCGGCGATGTGATAACTGTCGATACGGTCATACTCGCGTACGACCATTTTACTAATATCAGCCAGATTAAGGGCACCCATCAGGTTCAGACGGGTACGGCTTCCCGTGGTTTTCACCGCGGTTTTCTGACCTTTACGCATCCAGCCATAAGCCAGTTTCGTCCCCTGCGTGGGATGGACGCCATCAATGAACAGGATGGGCTCATGGTCTCCGGCTTCCTGCTTGAGTTTCCCGTAGGTTTCTATAAAGGCCCGCTGCTGTTCCGCGTTGAACTTGTGTGGCACGCCGGTCGGCTTTTTATCACTGAATCCCTTGTGGCGTAGCCATTTATTCATGCCGGGAACGGTGTAACGGATATCCCACGCTTCTTTGACAAGGCGGATAATCGCCTGTGTGGTAGGCAGAAGATTCGCGGTCAGATAGGCGATAAGTTCCTGAGTCTGTGTTTCGCTGAGATGGCTCTGAGAGCCGCCATTTTCGGGCTTGATTTTACGGTGATTAAGGTAATCGCTGATATGACGATTAACGGTCGTTTCATGAAGACGCAGGGCCTGAGCGATCATGACAGAACTCCAGCCCTCAGAGGCCAGGAGGACCGCTTTGATGCGATCACACTCTCTCTTATCACGGCAGGTGTGATAGAGGTGTTCAAGTTCGGCTTTTTGTTCATCGGTAATGAATATTTTCATGACGGATACCCTGAACCTCATTTGGGCGAAAATCAAGCAGTTTCAATGAGCACAGGTATATATCTATTTAAATAAAAGGGCAATTATACAAAATCGTAAATAGAGTTCTCCTTGCAAAACATGTTCGAGTGAGCCTCGGAAGAAAACGTCACGTTGTTGAAACAAGTCGATTACTTAAACAATTGTGTGACCGAATGGACAGCGCAGCTCCAACAGTTTGAGAGTTTTTACAAACAGAACAAGCGATAAGGTAGCAGAAGTTAGAGCAACCGGCGCTGAAAAATAAACCTTATCGTAATTATGGGCCGAGTATGTGATTTTAACTGCTCGTGAGCTATGTTTTGGAGGGAAACACAGTTAACTTTTCACTGAAAAAATCCTTCCGGTATTCATAAGTTTTTTATATGTTAAGTTACTTTTTTCTTTAGCCCAAATATCGAGTTAACATCATTTGAATAAAAAACTAGGATGGTAATCTTTATGTCATACATGATTTATCTAACATTAAATGGTAAGAAACAAGGCTTAATATCAGCTGGATGCTCAACCCTCGATTCTATAGGGAATCGATACCAAAAAGGACATGAAGATCAAATACAGGTACTCAGTCTAAATCACGCAATAACTCGTAACCAGAACGTAAGTCATCATCCCATACAATTTATCAAGCCTATTGATAAATCATCCCCATTGTTGGCTATGGCTATAGATTCTAACGAATCATTGAATGGTGTTTTTATTTTTTATAGGACAAGTCAGACAGGGCAGTCAGAGATTTTTTATGAAGTAAAAATTACAGAAGCAACTATTGTTGATATTTCCTGTACTTATCCAAATTCAATTAATAGTAATGAGTTAATGCCGTATGAGAAAATTTTTCTTAAATATAAATCCATTACATGGAACCATGTAACAGCAGGAACATCAGCCTATAGTATATGGGATGAACGAATTTATTAAAAATTAAAGCTAAGCATATATGCTTAGCTTTTTTTTCTTTCACTTAAATATGTGAGAACAAGAAATAGAACAACAATTACAATACTTCCTATTAAAGATGCAATCCACCATTCATCGGGGAAGAAATACACTGATACAATCCCCCATATAAAAATGGCTACAACGGGCATATTTGACCACAATAATTCTTTAATAAATACATAAAAAAGATTTTTGAACCACCCTTTACTAAATGTTTTATTTTTCATATATAAATTCAATCACCCATCATATGTGCAAGTACACGTGCAACTTCTTCTTCGCTGACCTGCTTATTCCTAAATCCTTCTATTAAATAAATTCCTTTTTCTAATTCAGGTTCAACTATAAAATATAACATTTCCAGTTTTTGAAAATACAAAGCCCAATAGAGTTGTGGACATGTTATTTTAAGTCTATTTGCTGATATTGATGCTTTCTCATAATATCCATAAAATTGGGCAATATTTAATAATCCACTTATAAATCGCTTGGCTACATTTTTCACTATGGTTTTTTTAATTAAATTTAAATATATGGCTTCTGCTATTATAGCTGATACACTTAATTTAATTGATTTACCTATTGTCACTTTAGCGGAAAATTTTAATATTTTTCCATATATTCTTTCTTTTTCCTTTTCTTCATTACCTTTAAATACTTCATCAACATATATTTCTGTTATTCTCGAAATGAATTTTCTTTTATTTTCATTTTTAAGATCCATCAGATTTAATTTCATTCTGTGATCTTCTTCTTTTATCCTTCCGTATACATCTTCATAACCGTCAAAAAAATATGAAAGTTGCCAGAGCTTACGTCTCATACCTAAGCCTATAGTATCTACGACCTCTTCACCTAATTCTATAGTGTCATTTACTGCCCTTTCGAGACTGAGGCCCGCTACACGCTTAGCTTCTTCTATTCTCCAAAGCAAATCATTTTGCCGATCTACCTCTTTCCAGAGGTCATTTTCGATACTAGATTCCATACATAAGCTCCAAATCAATGATTAATTAAATTTTCTTCGAATTTCAGTGTTAATACCCTACCATCAGAGATATGCATATTAACTTCATCTGTATTTGTAGATGATAATAATTGAAAGCAGAATATCATCATTACAGTTAGTTTGTCCTCAGCTATAACTGAGCTATTAACTAGAGCATTATTTATTTGTTGCATTAATGTACCTCTGTCATCCATATGTTATCTTAATTAATAAAAATTAAGATAACATATTTATATAAAAATAACTATATCAATCAAGTAACAAAAATTCACTAAAAAAGTACAATGTCAGATATTGGTTTCCGTAAAATAAAATATAAATTCCAAATATTTTGATTTATTCTATAAAAAATAATCAACATGTGTAATGAAGTTCCGTTATTCTTTGTAGCCAGCTCCAGTGTGAGATTGTATTTTTTCTGATAATTACAATACTGAGAAATAGTATGATTTAAGCTTTTCTATGAATGTATTGTCTGTTGGGAAAGAGAATTATGGTTGTAGTACTAGTCTGATGTATTATATTTCAGGCTTTTGGTTAGTACGCAATAAGACAAGACAACAATAACCGGCCAAATAAGTATAAGGATCGAAATCCATAATGACCAATGCCATACATTTACCACCATAACCAAGCTACATATAAAAATAACAATAATAAGAGGAAAAAACTTAACAAGTAGAACAAAAACGTAAAGAGAGGCTATAGCAGCGGCCACTTTGGCTGGAATTTTCCACCAGCCAAAATAATCATGAAAAACATAAAAATTAAGCGACAATACTTGCATCATACCAACGAAAAGAGAATAAAACAAAATAACTGCCATAATAATCCGACACCATTTCATTATTTTAAACCAACCCTATAATTACTGGTTTGAATCTAAATCACAACCGAGGTTGTGGTTTTTTTAAATTAGGTTATTACTCAATATACCCCTGTAACTTTGGTCAGGGTTAAGTTAGCTGCATATAACTACGTTGGTAGTGCGTCACACATTCTCAATGAGGTACATCAGGATTTCTGAGGTTATTGGGTTTCTCCTTATCAGGAAGCGCTATTCTTTCAGATACGCCGTTTCTTGGACAAAATTGTCGTCTTCAACTGGAAGGTGATAGATACTGCTCAATCTTGCCTTTTGTCGATTCTATTATCTCGATTGATCGTAAATTAATCACGCTTGATACTGGTTTTATCAGATATAATACAGCTAGTCAATCAGTTATAACGATCCCTAAAATTTTATATCAAGTGGTTTTACTGTCTGCATTTCAACACTGGTTTGATTAATCAATCTAAAAACTTTGTCAACGTCGCTTTTTTATTCCAGCGGTATTACCCGTGCCAGGAATAATAGTGACATCGGCTTTAGTGTAGTATTGTGTCCTTGTCTGAATGGATAGTATAAAGTGTGATCGAGATCGGTTATTTAATCCTGCTAATGGGGAATCTGATATATTAAATTCCACAAAATGGTTATAGGGATGGAGATATTATCTCCTTACTCCAACCCAAGTTCTTTTAACTTCCGTGTAATAGTATTGCGTCCCCAACCTAGCAATCGTGCTGCCTCTTGTTTATGGCCTTTGGTATGCTTAAGGGCACAATCAAGTAAGGTACGCTCCAATAACGGTAATGCTTCGGATAGCAGATCCTGCTGACCGTTTTCCAAGGCGCTTGTTGCCCACTGGGCAAGTAGCTGCGGCCAGTTTTCCGGTGTTGTATTTGTAGCTGTCGTATTTGCCGGTACGGTATTTACAGATGTTGTTATGTCGATTTCGGTATGATGAGTTTCAAATAATTCAGGCGGCAAATCTTGTACCAGTACCTCTTGGCTTGCTGCCATGACTGTCAGCCAACGGCAGATATTTTCCAACTGGCGAACATTGCCCGGCCAGGGTAAGCGCATTAAGGCCATTTCTGCGTCAGGATGGAGAATCTTTGTTTCTACGCCCAACTCTTTGGCGGTCTGTTGTAGGAAATGGCGGGTCAGGCGAGGGATATCCTCTACTCTGTCACGTAAAGGCGGTAATTGCATACGAATAACATTGAGGCGGTGATAGAGATCTTCACGGAATTTACTTTGCTCTACCAAACGTTCCAGATCCTGATGGGTTGCCGCGATAATTCTCACATCCACTTTTACGGGAGCATAACCGCCAACTCGGTAGAACTGGCCTTCCGCCAATACCCGTAACAGACGGGTCTGAATGTCCAGAGGCATATCACCAATTTCATCAAGAAATAGTGAACCGCGATTAGCCTGTTCAAACCGCCCATGGCGTACTTGATTAGCGCCGGTGAAAGCCCCTTTTTCATGACCAAACAACTCTGACTCAATTAAATCTTTAGGGATGGCTGCCATGTTAAGGGCAATAAATGGCTCATTGGCCCGTGGGCTGTGACGGTGCAGCGCATGGGCCACCAGCTCTTTTCCGGTACCGGATTCGCCATTAATCAGGACGCTGATAGAGGAACGGGAGAGGCGGCCGATAATGCGGTAAACGTCCTGCATGGCAGGCGCCTCTCCTATCATGTCAGAAACGGGTGTGACGACCTGCGGGTTTTTAGTTGGCTGATTCTGATCGCGGGAGTGGCTAAGTGCTCGTTCCAGCAAGGCAACGGCTTCATCAATATCAAAGGGTTTTGGTAAGTAGTCAAAAGCCCCTTGCTGATAAGCACTGACCGCAGCATCCAGATCAGAATGAGCGGTCATAATGATGACTGGCAGCAACGGGTTGCTCTGTTTGATATTATTCAATAGGTTTAGCCCATTCATTCCCGGCATACGGATATCCGAAATCAGTACATCAGGCGTGTTTTGGGCTAGTGCGGTCAGGGCGCTATCCGCGTCTGCAAAACTGGTACATTCCATCCCCGCGTTACTTAACGCCCGCTCCAGTACCCAGCGGATTGAACTGTCATCATCGACGATCCAGATTTTTCCCTGTTGCATCGTTATCCTCTATTTCTTAATTGGTAAGTAGATAGAAAATGCTGTGTGCCCCGGCCAACTGGTAAATTCTATTTTGCCGGAGTGTTGGTCTATTAAATTGCGAGCAATGGATAGACCAAGACCTGTTCCGCCTTCATGCGCACTGACCATTGGGTAAAACAAGGTGTCCTGAATTTGTGGCGGGATACCTGGCCCGTTATCTTCCACGTCAATTCTGGCAGCCAGACGATAGCGCTTGCCATGCAAGGTAATTTGAAAAGCAGTACGAGTGCGGAGGGTAATGGTTCCCCCCTGTTTTTCTAGCGCTTGTAAGGCGTTACGGGTGATATTTAGCAATACCTGTTCAATTTGATCAGGATAGTGGGCCAGTTCTGGCAAACTGGGATCATAATCTTTTACCAGTGTGACGTTATCCGGCATTTCCAGCGAGACTAATTGGGAGACCCGTTCAGCAACATAATGAATGCTTTGTTTAATTCGTTCACCCGGATGTTGTGGGCCAAGCAATCTGTCTACCAGATGGCGCAATCGGTCGGCTTGTTCAATAATCACTTGGGTGTATTCCTGCAAAGCAGGATCAGGCAGTGCTTTTGACAGTAATTGTGCGGCTCCTCTCAACCCACCAAGGGGGTTTTTGATTTCATGTGCCAGCCCCCGAACCAATTCCCGTGCGGCTATCTGCTGAGCTTGTTGTACCTGCTCTTGGCTTAACCGGCGTTGACTATCCATAGGTGCCAGTTCCAGCAAGATGAACTGCTCGGAAATTGGTTGGGCACTGAGCGACATAATGTGAAAGCGGTTCTCAACCACTAATGTTACTTCGTTATCAGTAAAACTCTGGCCACTGACCAGACTAGAGCGCATCAATTCTGTATCTAGTGAAAAATAGCTGAACAGTACTGGAAGAGGTGTACCGAATAATTTACGGGCACTCTGAGCGAATAATTGTAGTGCTGCGTGGTTGGCATAGCGGATGACGAGATCAGTATCCAGTACCAGTACACTGTTAATGAGCGAATTTAATATTTGCCCGCTATCGGGCAGATTTTCCGTTTTCATCCACACTCCTGCACTTTTTTGGTGCACTGTATCATGTTCGAGCGTAAAACCTAGTCAAAGCCTGAAATTTAGATGGTAGGAAAAGGGCCCATCCGAAGATGGGCTAAAGGTTTCACGGCAACAAAAAATGATCAGCGGAAACGGCGCTGCTAATTACACACTGTAATAGAGTTCAAATTCCAGTGGATGTGGTGTCAGACGGACACGCTCTATTTCACTGTTTTTCAAGTCAATATAAGCATCAATGGCGTCATCGGTGAATACTCCGCCACGGGTCAAGAATTCGCGATCGGCATCCAGCGCTGCCAGTGCTTCATCCAGAGAAGAGGCGACAGTGGGGATCTCTTTGGCTTCTTCCGGTGGTAGGTCATACAGGTTTTTATCCATCGCATCACCGGGATGGATTTTATTGATGATGCCGTCAAGGCCAGCCATCAATTGAGCGGCGAATGCCAGATAAGGGTTAGCTGCCGGATCAGGGAAACGTACTTCAATACGGCGAGCTTTGGTGCTGGCGACAACGGGAATACGGATAGATGCTGAACGGTTACGGGCAGAGTAGGCCAGCATCACTGGTGCTTCATAGCCCGGAACCAAACGTTTATAAGAGTTGGTTGTTGGGTTGGTAAACGCGTTCAGCGCACGAGCATGTTTGATAATACCGCCAATGTAGAATAGCGCTAGTTCAGATAGACCGCCGTATTTGTCACCGGCAAACAAGTTAGTGCTGTTTTTAGACAGAGACATATGGCAGTGCATACCGGAGCCATTATCACCAACCAGTGGTTTTGGCATAAAGGTTGCGGTTTTGCCAAAATTGTGCGCGACATTATGTACGACGTATTTGTAAATCTGGGTTTCGTCCGCTTTTTTGGTCATAGTGTTAAAGCGGGTAGCGATTTCATTTTGGCCTGCTGTTCCTACTTCATGATGGTGAGCCTCTACAACCAACCCCATCTCTTCCATCGTCAGGCACATCGCTGAACGTAAATCCTGCGAAGAATCAACAGGAGGCAGCGGAGCATAACCGCCTTTTACCGCAGGCCGATGGCCTTTGTTACCGCCTTCGTATTGCGTCCCGGAATTCCATGCAGCTTCGATATCATCGATGTAATAGTAAGAATGAGACATGGCACTGCCGAAGCGCACATCATCAAACAGGAAAAACTCAGGTTCTGGTCCACACAGGACAGTATCGGCAATTCCGCTTGAACGCAGGAAGTTTTCAGCACGTTTGGAGATGGAACGGGGATCACGATCATAACCTTGCATGGTGCCTGGTTCCAGAATGTCACAACGTAGGATCAATGTGGCATCGTCAAAGAAGGGATCAAGCATGGCTGTACTTGAGTCTGGCATCAGTACCATGTCAGATTCGTTAATCCCTTTCCAACCGCTGATTGAAGATCCGTCAAACATTTTGCCATCTTCAAAGAAGTCTGCATTAACCTGATGAGCAGGAATGGTCATATGTTGTTCTTTGCCTTTGGTATCAGTGAAACGCAAATCAATAAACTTCACCTGATGCTCTTCAATCATGGTTAAAACATGTTCAACGGACATACTCGGTTTCTCCTGGTTTGTGTCGGTCTTGATAAAATGGTCGTGGTTAAGACTAAAGAAAACACAGTCACATCGTTTTACCTTAACAAGGCTATTTACACGTTTGCAAACTTATATACGCGTTATCTTTCAAGTTACCTCTTTGTTGGCTGCACTTGCTCACCCCGGTCAAGTTACCTATGCTCCCGGGGATTCGCTCCCTTGCCGTCGCGATGCATCTTGAAATCCATAGGGTATCGTTGTGAAAGTCAAATAGTTGTGAAAATCAATTCAATCACGAAAGCATTTGCGAAAAGCGTGCCAACTTTTTAACGCCTTGCCATATACTGTGTTGTGAGTATACCCGTGATGGGATACCTTGATATTAGGGAATGTTGCACTAAATTGGTGCAATTATGTTACTGCGAAGCACAATATTAGTGCATTTGTGCCGAAAGTGCGTCTGTTTATAGGCGTGAAAGGGATCACAATTTCATTGTTATCAAGTTGTTAAGCATAGATTATTGTGATCCTGTTTAGTCCTTCGACCAATGTGTGTACAATAGCGCGCCATTTATAAAATGCCTGAGGCAAAGTTTGTGATCGAAAAATTGCGTAATATCGCCATCATCGCGCACGTTGACCATGGTAAAACTACCCTGGTTGACAAGCTGCTGCAACAATCCGGTACTTTCGGTGACCGTGCGACAGCGACAGAGCGTGTGATGGACTCCAATGATTTGGAGAAAGAGCGGGGAATTACTATTCTCGCAAAAAATACCGCCATTAAATGGAATGACTACCGTATTAATATCGTAGACACTCCGGGACATGCCGATTTCGGCGGTGAAGTAGAACGTGTTATGTCTATGGTTGACAGTGTACTATTGCTGGTCGATGCTATGGACGGGCCAATGCCTCAGACCCGTTTTGTGACACAGAAAGCGTTCGCTCATGGTTTGAAACCGATTGTGGTCATTAACAAAGTTGACCGTCCTGGCGCACGTCCTGATTGGGTTGTGGATCAGGTGTTTGACCTGTTTGTCAATCTGGGTGCGACTGATGAGCAACTGGACTTCCCCATTATCTATGCATCGGCATTGATGGGAATTGCCGGTACTGATCATGATGATATGGCGGAAGATATGACGCCGTTGTATCAGGCGATTGTCGATCATGTAGAGCCACCGAAAGTTGACCTTAATGGTTCATTCCAGATGCAGATTTCTCAGCTTGACTATAATAATTATGTCGGTGTTATCGGCATTGGTCGTATCAAGCGCGGTACTGTTAAGCCAAACCAGAACGTTACGATTGTTGATAGCGAAGGTAAAACCCGGAACGGTAAAATCGGTAAGGTACTGGGCCATCTGGGGTTGGAGCGTATTGAGAGTGAGCAAGCGGAAGCGGGCGACATCGTTGCGATTACCGGCTTGGGTGAGCTGAATATCTCCGATACGCTGTGTGATACTAATGCTGTTGAAGCGCTGCCGCCGCTGGCTGTTGATGAGCCGACGGTAAGCATGTATTTCTGTGTTAACACCTCCCCTTTCTGTGGACGTGAAGGCAAATATGTCACTTCACGTCAAATTCTTGAGCGTCTAAAGAAAGAGTTGGTTCACAATGTCGCCCTGCGTGTCGAAGAAACAGAAGATCCGGATGCGTTCCGTGTTTCTGGCCGTGGTGAATTGCACTTATCTGTTCTGATTGAGAACATGCGCCGTGAAGGTTTTGAACTGGCGGTATCCCGTCCGAAAGTTATCTTCCGTGAGATCGATGGCCGTAAGCAAGAACCCTTCGAGCAAGTAACGCTGGATATTGAAGAGCAGCATCAGGGAGATGTGATGCGGGCCTTGGGTGAGCGTAAAGCAGATCTGCGCGATATGCTGCCAGACGGTAAAGGCCGTGTGCGCCTTGATTATGTTATTCCAAGCCGTGGTCTGATTGGCTTCCGTACTGAGTTCCTGACGATGACCTCCGGTACCGGTCTGCTGTATGCAACATTCAGCCACTATGATGATATTCGTCCGGGTGAAATCGGTCGCCGTCAGAACGGCGTGATGATTTCCAATGGTCAGGGTAAAGCGGTTGCTTATGCACTTTACAGCTTACAGGATCGCGGTAAGTTGTTCCTTGGTCATGGTGCAGAAGTGTATGAAGGCCAGGTGATCGGTATTCATTCTCGTTCTAATGACCTGACAGTTAACTGTCTGACAGGTAAGAAACTGACTAACGTCCGTGCATCTGGTACTGACGAAGCGACAACCCTGTCTCCACATATTAAGAAAACCCTGGAGCAGGCTTTGGAGTTTATTGATGATGACGAGCTGGTGGAAGTGACCCCGGTATCTATTCGTCTGCGTAAACGCTATTTGACGGAAAACGAACGCCGTCGTGCGTATCGCAGTAAAGAAGCATAATCTTTCCTGCAATACCAATGCTTAGGGCGCCAATGGCGCCCTGAGTTTTCTGGGATTTGTCTGTTCAAATTGAACAAATCGAAGATTATTTACCGAGCAATTGATAGAACGTTGGGTTGTCATCACACTGCCCACCGCCACACTCCAAAATAGTGGAGATTAAATTTGCGGTAATTAATATGACAAATAATCCGATAACAATCTGACCGATGGCAGACGTCTTTTGCTTTTCTTCGGTTGTTTTTTCCAGGCTTTTCAATATCAGCATGACTGATATGCCGATAATCGCGATAACTGAGCAGATAAGGGCCCAAGTATAGAAATGTATACCAAAAAGCGCGGAACCATAACCGAGATCACCGGGCGTGATATGTAAAAATACTTGTCGGATCGCAACAATGCCAGTTACGACACAGCCGATAAGAGATAAGCCATAGTGCGCGCTTTTGATACCAAAACACAGATTAAACAGAAAACCAAACCCTATCATGATCATGCCTGCTCGCTGTAGCAGACATAATGGACAAGGGAGTTCGGAAAGGACCAATTGATAATAGAAAGCAAGGGTTAGAACAGCACTGATAGCAAATAACCCAATGAGGTTAAATATCATGCCGACGCTGATCTGTTGTTTTGTTGCTAATACCTGATTCATCAGATTGTCTCCCGTTAAAAAGATAGATTTAACGAATCGGTTGCATGATGGATAAACCAAGCTACAGTCGTCACCGAAAGAAGACCCCATAGGGTATAACTCGTTTTATACTTTCCATATAGGGTGGTGATAACCGCAAATAATGCGAGTAAAAAAGGTAAAAACATATACATGGTTGATTCTCCTGTTTTCTAAAAACATTCAAGACCTTTCCCTGTAGTAGATTGCTTTCTTCAGGGTAGGGAATTTATCGAACTCAGTTTAGGATCGTTTACTTCGATACAAGCGATCAATTATCCAAAGACAAGTTGTCCATTAAAAGAAGAGCTTTGGTGCCATTAATGGGTGTCGTTCTCTTTGGTATCGCATTTGAAAACGTACAAACCTACATTTATTAAAGCAAAGTTTTAGTATTCGAATGGTGTATGATTTAACACACTATACGTAGTGTGCTGCGAATAACAATTGTAGTCAATCTTGTTTATGTTTGCCACCATTCAGCAGGATTAGCGTGATTATCATTTGGCGAGAGTTTCAATGAGTTGTTTTTTATTTAATAGTTAAGCAGGAAACGATTAAAAACGACAAATCGTATCTTTGTCTGGAAACTTCCCAATTTAACGACTATTCGTAGGTTTGCTTTTAAATGGCCTAATCTATCCAATTTTCTACAATTAATCCTCTACCCAGATGAATTCTTTTTCATTGTTTGTCACGATAATGAGCCGTGTGCTTCTGGCATAACTTGCAATATGTAGACACTCATTGTTCTGGCTGTAACGCTTAAATTATCAATATCCATGTGATATCTCGTCTGATATTTTCAGGAGGAATAAATGTTTTTTATCACGGGCAATTAAAACCCCTCAACTTTTTATCGTGAGGGGCTGTTGTGATATTTAATCTCTTCTTGGGTTTTTACTCATTTAATGCTTTGGCTTTTATATTATCGGAAGCTAATTGAGAGCGGACTTTTGCAAAGAAAGCAATTGTGACAACCGCCATTGCTGCCAGGCCGATAACAACAGAGATATTCCAGTTTAGCGCAAAACCTTCTGGTGCAAATGCTAGATAGGTGAAGCACACCGCGGTCATAAACATGGCTGGTAGGGTGGTAATCCAATGGAATTTATTACGGCGCAGCAGCCATGCGGAAGCAGCCCATAACATGACCATTGCTGTGGTTTGGTTCGCCCAACCGAAATAACGCCAGATGATATTGAAATCGGTTTTGGTAATCAGATAACCGACAATAAACATTGGCACACTTAATAACAGACGTTTGGTCATTTGTTGCTGAGGGATATTCAGGAATTCAGCAATAATAAGCCGGGCAGAACGGAATGCAGTATCGCCAGAAGTAATTGGCAAAATCACCACACCGAGGATTGCCAGAATACCGCCGACAGTACCTAACAGAGACGTGGACACTTCGTGAACAACCAGAGAGGCCGTACCTTGATCAATCACGGCCTGTAATGCGTTAGTATCTTCATAGAAGCTCAGGCCCAATGTACACCAGATTAGCGCGATAATACCTTCACCAATCATTGCGCCGTAGAAAACGAAACGGCCATTTTTTTCATTCTGCATACAACGTGCCATCAGCGGAGATTGAGTGGCGTGGAAACCAGAAATAGCGCCACAGGCAATCGTGACAAACAGCAATGGCCAGACAGGCAGATCTTTCGGGTTAAAGTTAGTGGTGAAATCCAATCCTTGTGAATAGAAAGGCTTATCGCTCATCGCTAAACCGACCATCAGCGCAACAGACATAAACAGCAGCAATGCACCAAACAGTGGGTAAAGGCGACCGATGATTTTATCAATAGGCACCAGCGTTGCGAGAATATAGTAAGCAAAGATAACACCGACCCAGATAGCAATGTTATCCCAACCCATTGCCTCTTTCAGCAAGTTATTCAGTAAGCCGGCTGGACTCAAAACAAAGACGACTCCAACTAGCATCAGCAGAATAACAGCAAATATGTTCATGAAATGCTTCATGGTTTTGCCCAGTTCGTTACCAACGATAACGGGCACGGATGCACCGCTGGCACGCACACTGAGCATACCGGAGAAGTAATCGTGTACTGCACCGGCAAAGATACAGCCGAATACAATCCACAGCATGGCAAGCGGGCCATAGAGGGCACCAAGAATTGGGCCGAAAATAGGACCAACGCCGGCAATATTTAGTAACTGAATTAACCAAACTTTTGGGGTGGACATAGCAACGTAATCAACACCATCAGCCATAGAAAGAGCAGGGGTTTTTCTTTCTGGTCGAATAGTGAATATCTTTTCGACAATCTTGCCATATATGAAATATCCAGCCAGAAGAAGGCCGATACAGAGGAGGAACCACAACATAACTATAACACCTTACTCGACTTTTTTAATCTGGATGCTACTTTATCGTTTCGTAAGAAAAATACCGTGAAGTAATTCGCTTTTTACTTGTCCGTACTGTTTTCTCATTGAAAATACGATTAAAGTAAAAAGTTATTAATTAGCCAGGGGGTAATTATGTTATATATCTTCGATATGGGTAATGTGATTATTGAGATTGATTTTAAAAGAGTTTTAGCGGTATGGAGTAATTTGAGCGGGACACCTCTTGCGACTTTGACTAAAAGTTTCTCTATGGGAGAAACGTTTGAAAAACATGAGTGTGGTCAAATTACTGATCTGGAATTCGCTGATACTTTATGTCAGGAAATGAATATTTCACTCAGTTTTGAGCAGTTTGCTGCTGGATGGCATGCTATCTTTATTAATATTCGACCTGAAGTCATTCAGATAATGAAGAAATTACGTGAGGAGGGACACCGGGTTGTGGTGTTATCCAACACAAACCGTTTGCACCTGGATTACTGGGCTCATAATTATCCTGAAATTGCAGCATCCGCTGATTACCTCTATTTGTCGCAGGATTTGGCAATGCGTAAACCTGAACCGGATATTTTCAAATATGTGCTTGAGACAGAAAGTTTTTCACCGGATCAGACGGTGTTTTTTGACGATGTGCTGGAAAATGTGGAAGCAGCCAGTGCGTTAGGGATCAATAGCGTTCATGTTGTTAATAGGCAGACAGTGCCAGATTATTTCGAGGCAAGCGGTTTTTCTGAACAAAATGAGGGATTGAACGGATAACAAAGGATAGTGTGCTGATGCTATTATTTGAGTAAAGGAAAAATATGATCGCGTTAATCCAGCGGGTAACACAGGCAAATGTTGTTGTTAAGAACGAAGTGGTTGGGGAAATTGGTCACGGCCTGCTGGTGTTGCTAGGTGTTGAGAAAGGAGATGATCAACAGAAAGCAAAACGGTTGTGTGAGAAGGTGATAGGGTATCGGATATTCAGTGATGAACAGGACAAAATGAACTTGAACGTCCAACAAATCGGAGGCAGTTTGTTAGTTGTCTCCCAGTTTACACTGGCTGCCGATACTCAAAAGGGCATGCGACCCAGTTTTTCCGGTGGCGCCGCCCCAGATAAGGCCGACGAATTATATCGCTATTTTGTTGAACTATGCCGCCAAAGTGGTGTAAAAACAGAAATCGGGCGGTTTGCGGCCGATATGAAAGTCAGCCTGACAAACGATGGGCCAGTCACTTTCTGGTTGCAGGTCTAGCAACCAAAAATAGCCAGTAGAACGCAACCATCCCCGATTAACATCATGAGCAAAAGAAAGGGGCAGTTTCTATGTATCATCTGCGAGTACCTGAAACAGAACAAGAACTGGAAGCATATTATCGATTTCGTTGGGAAATGTTGCGTAAGCCATTGCATCAGCCTGTAGGCTCTGAGAAAGATGGTTACGACACGATGGCTCATCATCAGATGGTTGTGGATGAGAAAGGGAACCCGGTGGCGGTAGGGCGTTTATATATCAATGCGGATAGTGAAGGGGCAATCCGCTTTCTGGCAGTGCATCCCAACATGCAAGGTAGAGGGTTAGGAAAATTAATCGCAATGGCTTTGGAATCTGTTGCCCGTCAGGAGGGTGTTAAACGGGTAGTATGCAGTGCTCGTGAACATGCGGTGGAGTTTTTCAGTAAATTGGGGTTTGAAAACCGTGGGCTAATTGCTAGCCCACAAACGACACCCATTCGCCATTTTCTGATGATAAAGCCGGTTGCAACACTTGATGATATTCTTCACCGGCCAGATTGGTGCAACGAACTGCAACAGGCTTGGTACAAACATATTCCCCTCAGTGAAAAAATGGGGGTACGAATTTCTCAATATACCGGTCAGAGCTTTATTACCACCATGCCGGAAGCTGGTAATCAAAATCCTCACCAAACTATCTTTGCTGGCAGTCTGTTTTCTCTGGCAACCCTGACCGGTTGGGGATTGATCTGGCTGTTGTTACAGGAACGTCAACTAGGTGGTGATATCATTCTGGCTGATGCCGATATCCGTTACAAAAAACCGGTTGTTGGCAGGCCAAAATCTGTTGCCGATCTTAAAAATATGAGCGGCGATTTGGCTCGTTTGGCACAAGGCAGTAAAGCGAGAGTGAAATTGGATGTGATTGTTAGCGGTGATCAGGGAATCGGTGCGGTATTTACGGGTACCTATATGGTATTGCCAAATGCTTATACGGCTATCGCTTAGATTTCTCAGTGGCATTAAATATGCCACTGGGGATTTTTCATATCATCAGTAGCAATAATAAGAGTCGTTTTTATAAAATTAAGCTTCGTTGAGTACACGCAGCATAAAATCATCAAGTTTAGTGCGGAAATTGGCTATATTGCTCCATATATATTGAGTGTGTTCAGGAGAAAGCTTAACTTCACCTGTGCATATGACATTAAAATTTACTTGAAGGCATAGAGTCTGCTTAATAGAATATTCCACCGCGCTGAGAAAACCAATAACATTATCAAGAAGCAGTCCGGTCTCTTCTTCTATTTCACGAGATAGTTATTTCACGAGATAGTGCTTGTAATAGATTTTCTCCTTTTTCTACACCGCCGGAAGGAATTTCCCAGAGATTAGGCGGGGATTCATCAGGCGCTCGTTGTAAGAACGGAATATGGCTATTTTGGTCTCTGATGATGCCGCCGACAACAATACGGTCATAATTTTGCAGTTTGTTTTCAATGGCTTCAGGCAGTATACACGTCATTTTTTGTACCTTGTTACAACTTCATTGGTGAAATTTAATTGCGTTTTTAATGTCATCGATATTAGTGTGGTTTTTCGGCTGATACTGATCGGAGATTTTATTAATGGATTGAAATAGAAAATAACTATTATAAGGTTGAGTCGGGCACATAGGTACCCGAATATTCGTTACTATAGCTTAACAACCGGACAAGTTTCACAGTTTGGTGTGGATATTTGCCCCTTATTAATGACTTGAGTTTCGCTGCCTGATTGTTTATCCGTGGCAGTCAATGAACCATCGATAGTACTTTTAATATCATCAGCAGCAAGATCTCCCTGTATTAACAGCGTGAAATTGCCTTTACCCTGTAATTTCAACGGCACCCACCGCCATTGAGGCAAAATCGCTAAATCTGCATCTATTCCCCGGAAATCTAAAGTAAATGGCTTCTGTACCTGTTGATCTACTGTACCTTTCACTTTTAGTAATCCATCATCAACAGAGGCATCTAATTGGTCGAGGATCAGTTTATTTCCCTCTGTATGTAATTTAAGGTAAGGGCGACGTAATTCAACTTTGTTAAATGTTGCGCTGGTGGCACTTAAGTTCGAAGAGCCACGCCAGATTCCCCATTTCCCTTCTTTCAGTAATTCCATGTCATAGATATAACCACTGAGGGCAGTAAGTTGGAATGGAAAATCGGGGTTAATATCAATCAACAAGCTGTTGTTAATTGTCAGCTCGTTAATGGAGAATCCGGATATCCATTTAGGCAATGATTTTTTCAGCAACTGATGCCAGTTTTGTGGCAAGGTATAAGTTAAACTGGCAACCGTTGCATTGGTGATGTTGAATTGTTTTGTTTGGTGATTCCATTGCCCTTTGACGTGGAATAATCCCTTTTCCCAACGGGAAGTGAGATTGGAAATAGTGAGTTCATTGCCTGTAAGAAGAAGGTGACCAATAACATCGGTGAAATGAAGATCATTTAGCGTAGTATCCATAACGTTGAAATCAATAATGCCCTCTTTTGCCTGCCAGTTGCCGTTAGCCAAACCGACATTTTTTACTGAGATATCCAGATAGTTAGCAGACCAGTTTTTACCTTCCAGCTTGGCATTCGTAAGGTTCAGATCTTTGATGCGAACGGCGGGTAATTTGTCCGTTTTTAGCAATAACTCGTCAAGTGTCATTGGCGTTTGCCAACGAATATTGCTGATAAGTAAATTATCCCACTGCCAGCTGCCATCAGGCAGACGTTGCCCATTACCTGATACCGCACCCTGTGCCAATGTTGCACCAAATGAACGGAGAGTGAGGGTATTTTGCTGGTTATCTCCTCGTATAATGACTTTTTCGAGAGAAATATCATTGAAATTCAGTTTATCAGCGCTGAATTGAAATTCCCCATTCCCTGCCAACGTATTTGATTGTGGGTTCCAGGGGGTGATACCGCCAGTGATGTTTTGCCCTTGAATTTGCCAGCTTGCATTTTCTGACTGAATAGCCATCTGATTAAGTTGTAGAATGTTGGCGCTAAAAGGCAAGGATTGTTGCTGGCCTTTGATTGTTAATTGGCCCTGTTGCAATAACAGACGATGAAAATGACGCGGGGAAGTAAGTTGCTGCCAGTTGAAATCGAATGCGACAACTTGAGCTGCTAAAATGAAAGTCTGTTGCTGATTGCTAATGACAATATTGGAAAATGCCAGGGTGCCCGGTTGTGACCAGTTATGTTCGATATTGCCTATTTGAACCCGATAACGGCTGTGATGACTCAACCATTGACTAAGCTGATGTGTTCCCCAATTTGTTTGCATCACGACATAAACAGTGATTACTGCCAGTATTACCAGTAATAACAGAGTAACCAGCGATTTTCCTAACCATCTCATCATCAGACTCCAATTTAATCGGCTTATAGCTTCCTTTTATGCCGTAATTTTTGTGTTCACTCAAGAGATGGTGAATAAAAGTTATGAGCGAGGAGAAATTATTATTTGTAACATTTGTATAATTTAACAATAGAAATACCAATAAGTCACTATACCCGTCATCCTTCATGGCTGCACTCACTCACCCCGGTCATATAGTTATCTATGCTCCCGGGGATTCATTCCCTTGCCGTCGCGATGCAACTTGAAATCCATAGGGTATATATTAGTTGTTATTTATAATAATTTCAGGATATGAAATGAGGGAAATAATCAATTATTCGTTATCGTTTTATTCTATTAAAATAAACTTCTGGGATTAGTCTTTGATTAATTGTATTTTTGTTTTTTGTGCTAAGTGTTTATTAATGACTTGGCATGTTTGTATTAATTTGTTAATAATTATATTGTGTGATTAATATAATTATTAAATCTATATTTTATTGCATGACAATATAGCCAATGACATCTGAATGAATTAATGTATTAGTGGATGGTTGTAAATGGAATAATGGTATTTTTTTTCGTCATTCCTTTCTATTCCTTTCTCAATTTGATTGATGCTTGAAATAACACTGCATAGTTTATTTTCACCCATCTTCTGGTAAATAAATAATGTAAGGAATCTTCTATGTCAGAAAATATGAAACAAAAATCGTCGGATGAAGGTAATATCCGCACAACCCGCCCACTTAATGGAAAGGAATTTCTGGATGGGCTAAATGATGGTCGGGAAGTCTGGGCTTATGGTGAACGTATTCACGATGTTGTCAACCATCCTGCTTTTCAAAATCCGGCCCGAGCTGTTGCGAAACTCTACGACGCTTTGCACGATCCTGCTTATCGTGACGTACTGACCACGGCGACAGATACGGGGAGTTGTGGTGTAACACATCCTTTTTTCCGTATACCGCGCTCACAGCAAGATTTAATTGCTGATCGTGATGCTATTGCCGCGTGGGCTCGCATGAGTTATGGCTGGTTGGGTAGAAGCCCTGATTATAAGGCTTCGTTTCTTACCTCGCTCGGCGTAAAACCGGAAATTTATGGTGATTTTGCTGATAATGCAAAAAACTGGTATATCCGTTCGCAGGAGAGCGTGTTTTACTGGAATCACTCGATTATTAATCCGCCAATAGATCGTCATTTATCACCTGATGAAATTGGGGATATTTGTATTCATGTTGAAAAAGAATGTGATGATGGATTAATTGTCAGCGGCGCTAAAGTTGTTGCCACAGGATCGGCGATTAGTCACTACAACTTTATTGGTCATTACGGTTTACCAATAAAGAAACGGGAATTTGCGTTGGTCTTTACCTTGCCGATGAATACCCCGGGAGTGAAATTAATTTGTCGTCCTTCTTACGCAATGGCAGCTGATAAAATGGGCAGTCCTTTTGATTATCCGCTCTCGTCCCGATTTGATGAGAACGATACGATAATGATTCTGGATAAAGTGAAGGTTCCTTGGGAAAACATATTTATCTATGGAGATGTGGATAAAGTTTCGTTATTTTTTGCTGAATCGGGTTATTTTCATCGGGCTATGTTGCATGGTGTGACTCGATTGGCGGTTAAACTTGATTTTCTTTCTGGATTGCTTATTAAGGGTGTTGAAGCTACGGGTACGAAGGATTTTCGTGGCGTGCAAGCACGGGTTGGTGAAGTATTGTCATGGCGTAATATGTTTTGGGCGCTCAGTGATGCGATGATTAAATCTCCGGAGCCTTGGCGTGGAGATGCCTTATTGCCTCGGTACGAATATGGGATAGCTTATCGTTGGTTTATGACGTTGGGTTACCCGCGGGTAAAAGAAATTATTGAACAGGATCTGGGCAGTGCCTTGATTTATATTAACTCTCATGCCCGCGATTTTTCCAACCCGGAATTGTCTCCTTATCTTGATAAATACATGCGTGGCTCCAATGGTTATAGTGCAGTTGAGCGAGTCAAGCTCATGAAACTGATTTGGGACTCTATCGGTACGGAATTTGCTGGCAGGCATGAATTATACGAGCGCAATTATTCCGGCAACCATGAAGCTATCAGGGTCGATGTGTTGTTGGCTTCCCAAGCCACGGGCTTAGTGGATCAATTGAAAGGGTTTGCTGAGCAGTGTATGAGTGAATACGATCTTGATGGTTGGGTTGGTAATGATTTTGTTTGGCCTTCCAACCGCTAGGAGATAAATCATCATCACGCGCGATGATGATGAAATATACGTGCGTGATGAGTTGATTATGTGTAACCCGATATCAGATTTATAGGAAGATTATTTCTCCTGAGGAAATACCAGATTAAGAGTGATGGCTGTCAGACCACCGGCAGCAATACCGGAAGAGAGTAAAGTTTTCAGCCAATCAGGAGTGAACTGTAAAATTAGCGGTTGTTGAGCAACGCCCATACCAACCGCTAAAGATAGCGCGATAATCTTCACACCCTCCCCGAAGAGCGGGGTTTTACGGCGCACCGGATAAATCAATTCACTAGCTGGTTTTTTCGGGGGTATTGTTTCAGCCTGTTCAGGGGATGAGGTGAGCATGGTGTGAAATTCCGGACTGACAAAGAACGCATTTTAATGATCAATGGTGTAAAGGCAATCGTTTGCGTAAAAATTCTGTTCGTTGCCATGATTCGCTTTGGTCACATTTTTATATGTTTTAACTTGTGTTTGTTGCAGATTTTTTTTCTAATCCAGCGTTGCCTGCTTTTGGCGTTTTCTAAAGGATGAGTATAACGTCGTAATAACTTACATAATTTTAACAATATAGCTGGGGTACATAGATGTATCATCTTGATGTTTATGGCACGCTTGTGGCGTCCGCATTAGTACTATTACTTGGGCGCAAACTTGTACAATCAGTCCCATTTCTTGAAAAATACACCATTCCTGAGCCGGTCGCCGGTGGCCTGTTAGTTGCTCTGATTCTTTTAGCTGTTAAACAAACAATAGGTTGGGAAATCAGCTTTGATTTGTCTCTTAAAGACCCTTTGATGCTAACTTTCTTTGCCACTATCGGCTTGAATGCCAATCTTGCCAGCCTGAAAGCGGGTGGTAAGGTCTTGCTCACATTTGTCTTCGTCGTTGTTGGCTTGTTGCTGGTTCAGAACACGGTGGGTATCGCCCTGGCTGAACTGTTAGGGCTGGACCCATTAATGGGCTTACTGGCGGGTTCTGTTACCCTATCTGGTGGTCATGGTACCGGTGCCGCTTGGGGTAAACTGTTTAGTGAGCGTTATGGTTTTGAAAATGCAACAGAAGTAGCAATGGCTTGTGCGACTTTCGGTTTAGTACTGGGTGGCTTGATTGGTGGCCCGGTTGCTCGT
This sequence comes from Photorhabdus sp. RM71S, assembly GCF_042879355.1. Classification (NCBI taxonomy): domain Bacteria; kingdom Pseudomonadati; phylum Pseudomonadota; class Gammaproteobacteria; order Enterobacterales; family Morganellaceae; genus Photorhabdus; species Photorhabdus sp. RM71S. The sequence continues at coordinate 93,474 of NZ_JBHFKV010000006.1, forward strand.
TTTCTGGTGAGAAATACCAAAACCCCAGGCTTGAGGTCAGATGATACCGAAGTGCCAACAGCATTTGAAAAACCTTATACTGGGCGGATGATCACTGCGTTGGTCATGCTGGAAACGATCGCATTGATTGCTATCTGTCTAATGGCAGGTAATTTTGTATCTGAACTTCTGCAAGGTACATGGTTTGAATTACCGACATTCGTTTGTGTGCTGTTTATCGGAGTTATCCTCAGTAACAGTCTGTCGGTGTTAGGTTTTTACCGAGTCTTTGACCGAGCGGTTTCTGTACTGGGTAACGTAAGCCTTTCCCTGTTTCTGGCAATGGCGCTAATGAGCCTGAAATTGTGGCAGATGGCATCGCTGGCATTACCCATGCTGGTCATTCTCACTATCCAGGCCATCGTCATGGCGTTGTATGCAATTTTTATTACTTATCGGGTGATGGGTAAAAACTATGATGCTGCGGTGCTGGCGGCGGGTCACTGTGGTTTCGGTTTAGGGGCGACACCTACCGCCATTGCGAACATGCAGGCGATTACCGATCGCTTTGGGCCATCCCATGTGGCGTTTCTGGTGGTGCCGATGGTTGGCGCGTTCTTTATCGATATCGTTAACGCGATTGTGATTAAACTCTATCTGCTGTTGCCGGTATTCCCGGCGGTGTAGAGTAAATTAGCAAGATACTGCACCAACTGAATAGCTGGTGCAGTATTGTTGTTGATATACCCGTATAAAATCCGTTGATCGTTCAGGGGAGTCCATATAAAGGCATAACGACGGGTCATTGTCATTTTTCTATTGTTTAACGCTGAGATTATTCTAATTTCAACAATTGATGATACGACATAATTATTATAAGAATAATAGTTTCCACAGAACACATCATAGGTATTTTATATTTATTTTCCTCCTTATATTTATCCGAAAATTAACCAATATTAAAAAATCATATCTAATTCATCACTAACGTATTAATATAGATAACGTTTCATGATTTTGCTATGCGTTATTTTGCTAACCAATTGTTATATATGGAATCGTGAGTGATGTAAGATGTGGTACTATTTTGGAATCTTATTTATAATAAGAGAAAAATTTTCAGTAATTATTAATTCATACTAAGTAATATATCTCTTCGATAAATAAAGTATTTTGGCCTTTAGCTAAGGATAAAAAAACATGAAAGATAACACTTTATATGGCCCTATTGCACATCTTTACGAGAGCTTTTCAGATGCTACTGACCATATCAAAGTAGAAATCAGAACTATCTTCAATCTGGCAGGAGATATACACGGGAAATCAGTGTTAGATTTAGCCTGTGGATATGGCCTCTTTAGTCGAGAATACAAAAATCGTGGTGCGTCAAAAGTCATTGGAGTTGATATATCAGATAACATGATAGCGATTGCGAAAAGCAAATCACAACAATACGGTGACGATATCGAATTTCACGTAAGAGATGTCTGCAAGATGGAGTCATTTGGCAAGTTTGACATAGTTAATGCAGCTTGGTTATTTTGCCATGCAGAATCTATTGAAGACCTTGAAACTATGTTCCGTGTCATTGCTGCTCATCTCAAGCCTTCCGGTAAACTAATTGCGTATACCTTTGAACCTGATTATCGATTAGAGAAAGGGAATTATGAGAATTATTGTATAAAAATTCTGAGTGAAGAGCCGGTGAAAGACACCACTCTCCTGAAAGCTGAATTTCTTACCACACCACCTAGCCCTTTCACTATGTATCGTTGGAGTCGTGAACAATATCAAGCAGCGATCCAAAAGGCAGGGTTCAAACAATTTAAATGGCAAAAACCAATGCTGTTACAAAGCGATATTGAGGCTCATTCCCCAGGTTTTTGGGATGATTATCAACGAAATTGCCTTGATACAGCTCTTGTTTGTCAGGTTTAACGAGATAATCCCCTATATCTGTTGTCTTTCCTATACAAATCCCCCGATGAAAATCGCGGGATTTTTTTGACTTTCCCTCGTCCTGCTAAACAACTCTTCCTGACCTCCAGCCGGGATTCTGGTGAGAAAGTCAGGGTTTGGTAGGAGGCCATGTGCTGAGCTGCATAGCGTACAGAGAGCATAAAATCTGTGGGGTATGTGTCCGGTGAGAACCGGATGAAATAGTTCGACAACTCAGGTTTCTGAGGAAAACGGCGCTCGGGTAATTCACTCAAACATCTGATAAAAAAGTTTAACTGCTTATTTTATTGCGAATTAAATAAAGTATCCCATGTTTTATGCTCTTCATTATAGATGGTTATGTGGATCTTGCGTCTGATGCAACACCGCCAACACTTCAATACCAGTCGGAACTTCCCGGTAGTAAATAATGTGGCTCTCTACGGGGAAACTCAGCACACCAAAATAAAGATCGTCACTGCGATCACGGCCAGGGGATGGGTGACGATCAAGAATTTCCGTCATAGTCACACGTAACGAAGTTGAATAAGCTTCCGCGACATTCGCCCTCCATCGGCGCATAGAATAGAGTTTGATTGCACGAATATGCTCTCTGGCTTTCTTAGTAAACCGGACACTCATCCTTAAGCCTTACCCTCAAGTTCATCAACCGTCAACGGTGCAAATACATCATCAATACTATGCAATTCGCCACGATCAGCTTGTGCAATAGATTCAGCCAGAACGGCTTTTAAATTCTGTAACTTGAGCTGTGCGAACTGATCATACTCTTCAGGAGAGATAACCACGGCCACGCGCTTTCCATGCTTAGTAATTTCCACAGGTTCACGCTGAACTTTCCTAAGCAGATCACCAAACTGGTTCTTAGCTAGTTGTGCGGGAATAATTTCCATACATCACCTACCGTCTAAAAATGGCTCGAATAGCCATTATGGCTAAAAGTGTATGGAGCTACCAGTAATCAAAATAGCCAACCGCCAACCAAGATGACTTTTGGGTACTTTCGGACTATGGCGGGCAAATCCCGCCAGAAATTGCTCAATTGCAGTATTGTCAGTCTAAGTGCAACAGGCTATGCTTTCGCGGCTTTGCGGGCAAATCGTAGCGTAGTCGCCTGGGGGGATAATCTTCGAGGCGGTGAAATCCCTCCCGAAATTGCCGCATTAAAGGATGTCGCCAGTCTGAAAGCAGCAACTTATGCCTTTGCTGTCCTACGGGCAGACCGCAGTGTGGTTTCCTGGGGGGACAATGGCGGGGGTGGTATCAGCGTTCCACCCGGGATAGCCCGATTACAAGATATAGTCAGCTTGAGCGCATCAGGAAGTTCATTCTCAGTCCTGCGGGCGAATGGAGAAAGATTAGCCTGGGATGTTGGTGGCGATAATATAGTACACAGTGAATATGATGATTAATCCATTGTCATTATGAATTACTAAAAAACACGAAAAACAAGGCTGAGCCATAATACCTCGGTTCAGCCTATCGTTTATTTAATTCGAAATGTTAGCTCTCCCGCCCTGTTATTACCAAAACCACTTTTCAAATAAATATCAAAAGAAAATAACTTTACGAAATAGTTTGAAATATAAATTCTAAAAAAACAAAAATAACTCATTTTTTTATAAACAGAAAATATATTACGCCACCCTTGGTGATTCTTATTCTTTGCTTTACAGATAATCATTATAAGATTACGTTATATATTTAAGTTATATATTTAAGTTACATGTTTGCGTATTAATAAGAGTAGCCATAAAGATATACATCCTCTCTAAATACCCAGTCTGGAAATTATGTCAGCGGAAGTTGATAAAACAACTGATTAATCATAAATAGGCTGGAAATATCTTTATCAGTGAAGCAGGAAAACAAGCATTACGGGCGAAAGTAGCAAACCATTGAATATAAATAGTTCAGGAATGGAGATTCCATTCCTGATGATGGTGATTTAATTGGGTCTAACACTCAATTAAATCAGATGACAAATTCTCATTTATTTCTCTAAATGAGATATATTAGTGCCGCTATCTTGTACATGATCATCAAAAATAATAATAAAACTGTTCTGCGAAGCAGAATATGATTTTTCAATACCTCGCTGAATTACTGAAAATATAAAACCATGCGTATCGGATAGATCCCACACCTTTACATCTTCACAATCAAGAGCTAAATATTCCTCTCTGCCTTCCTCTCCACATTTATTAACCGAAACTTTAACCGGTTCAGTTGAGAGGTTTTTAACATAAATCATAAATCCTCCACTATGTCAATAATTAACATTTACATTTAATTCAACAATATATGATCTGAAATTAAATTAAGAAAACTAGTGCAATAATAAAATTTTTTTAGACGGATGGTATGGAATATAAAGAATCTATTCGGCTACCGTTATTTTCAACCGAGTTATTATAAATAATTATGTAGCCATTTGATCTTATTGAATACAACAATGTAACACTATCTTTGCGTGCTACTGACATTAAAAAACCGCGCTCATCTGATCTACCCCATTGAGCCACCTCTCCTGGATTAATATCAACATATTCGTCATCACCTTCTTCACTACCCCATTTATTAATTGAAACTTTAACCACCTTATCTGAAATATTTTTAGCATAAATCATATTAAACTCTCCATTATATCAACGTAGATTTATTTAGCTCTAATTTAAAAACACCCTAATGTATACCATAATGAAATTAAGTATAGATAAAAAAACCAAAACAAAACTAATATTTGTGTGACCTCTATCAAAGTTTTATACTTCGAAAAGAAAATATTTAAAATTACATTCATTGGGTTAATAGAAACATTTACTATTTAAACTTAGTAATTCAATATTACATTGATGAAAATTTCCTATCATAGATTTACATCTATTACCATTTTTACCTTTGAGCATAACATTGCGCTAATACCGCATACACTATAACTGAATTTGATGAAAAATGTCGGAACCGCCTGTTACCCCAATTAGCGGGTAAAAGACTTCGGATAGTGAAACGTCGTATCAATTAATCCGAGGTACTGGATTTAATTTTTTTAAGAAAATAATGAAAAATAGCAGATTAGAATAAGAATTTTATTTTACTTATCTTTATAATTAGATTTTTAATTCCTTCTGAAATAATATATTGCCAATTAAACTGAATAATTAAAAGAAAGTCCTGTAGCAGAGCATCTTAATTATTGAATAAAACCAAATATCCATATTTTTGGCAGCGTTGAGAAGCGAAAAGCCCGCGCCGATATGTTCTCAATCACGCATGACTATAATGTGTCCGTTCCGGTAACCAGCGTTCAATTAAGGCACGAGCATGTTCAGGATAGCGTTGGTGAATATGCCGGGCAATACGCTGTACTTCCGGCAACATTCCCTGATCTCTTAGCAAATCAGCCACCTTAAATTCCGCATTTCCAGTTTGGCGTGTTCCTAATAGCTCCCCGGGACCACGAATTTCCAGATCTTTTTGCGCGATAACAAAACCATCGTTACTGTCTCTGAGTACTTGCAGGCGTATTCTGGCAGTACTGCTCAGCGGCGTTTTGTAAAGTAAAACACAATGGGAGGCAATAGCGCCACGGCCGACTCGTCCGCGTAATTGATGTAGTTGCGCCAAGCCAAGCCGTTCCGGGTTATCGATAACCATCAAACTGGCATTTGGCACATCCACTCCAACTTCGATAACCGTTGTGGCGACCAGAAGCTGTAATTCTCCACATTTGAAAGCCTCCATCACTGCCTGTTTTTCTGCGGCTTTCATTCGGCCATGCACTAACCCAACTTTCAGTTCCGGTAAGGCGAGAGTCAGCTCTTCACTGGTGGCTTGCGCGGCTTGAGCTTCCAACACATCAGAATCTTCAATCAGCGTACAAACCCAATAGACTTGTCTGTTTTCATCAAGGCAGGCATTTTTGATCCGTTTAATAACCTCTTCGCGGCGTGTATCCGGGATCGCAACTGTTGTGACCGGCGTTCTCCCCGGTGGCAATTCATCAATAATAGAAGTATCGAGATCGGCATAAGCGGTCATTGCTAAGGTACGGGGAATCGGGGTGGCCGTCATAATCAATTGGTGAGGATGAAAACCTTGTTCACGTCCTTTTTCCCACAAAGCCAGACGTTGATGAACACCAAATCGATGTTGCTCATCAATAATCACCAGCGCCAGACCGGAAAACTTCACCTGTTCCTGAAACATGGCATGCGTACCAACAATCATGGCGACCTGACCGCTGGCAATGGCTTCTTGTTGTTTCTGACGCGCTTTCCCCTTTTGCTTACCCGCTAGCCAGCCGATCTGAATCCCCAAAGGTTCCAGCCATTGCCGGAAGGTATTTGCATGCTGTTCTGCCAGTAGTTCAGTCGGCGCCATCAGGGCAACCTGTTTGCCATGAGCAATAACCCGCAACGCAGCCAATGCGGCAACCAGTGTTTTTCCTGAACCTACATCGCCTTGAATCAGTCGCATCATGGGAACATCTTTTGCCAGATCCTGCTCAATTTCCGAGACAACCCGCTGTTGCGCATGAGTTGGCGAAAATGGCAGGCGATTAAGGAATTGCGGTTTTAACTCGTTTTCCATCGGCAATGGCTGAGCGTGATAGCGTTGTACGCCAGCTCTGACGGCTAACATACTTAAATGATGCGCTAAAAGTTCTTCCAGAACCAGACGGCGATAAGCTGGATGTCTGCCAGTTTCCAGATCCGCCAGAGCAATATCTGGCGTTGGACGGTGCAAGATATGCAATGCTTGCGGCAGACTAATGATAGAGCGGCTAAGTTCTTCCGGCAGGAGTTCATTGATTGCACAGGTATCTAGCAATTTCAGTGCTTGATCAATGAGATTACGCAGCGTCGCTTGACGAACACCTTCCGTTGTGGGGTAAATCGGTGTTAATGTCTCCTGAAGCTGCACATTTCCAGTATGATTTTGAATCTTATACTCAGGATGAATAATTTCGGCGCCTTGACTGCCTCTTCTGATTTCACCGTAGGCAACAACCTGTTTCCCTTTCGCGAGATTGCTTTTCATTGCCATAGAAAAGTTAAAAAAGCGCAGTGTGAGCACACCGGTACCATCACTAATTTTGCAGATCAGGGTTCGACGACGACTAACAACAACATCGGTACGAAGAATTTCACCTGTGACGGTGGCGGAAATACCCGGTAAAAGATCATTAATCGTATAAAGGCGTGTTTGGTCTTCATAACGCAGCGGGAAATGTAGCAGCAGATCCTGCAAATTAACCAGTCCTATTTTTGCTAATTTTGCGGCCTGATTTGCCCCGATGCCATGCAGGGAAGTCAAAGGGATGGCATCAAGCAGTTGGCCTTTCATACGGTTTCTTTATCTCCATTGATTGCATGGCCGTCCGTCATGTTTCACAGACCACGGCCTGATCCTATTTACCATCCATAATAATACAGACGGGTTTGACGTAATCAACGGAATATTTTTCCCAGTAACTGATTGAAAATCATATCAATACCTTGAGAGTAAGCTGCTATAACCGAGAAGACGATTTGTAACGACAGGTTCTTGTAGTCTGTTTTGAATAATCCTCCCCGTCAACCAAATGTAAACTAACATTCTTTTGAGGTGAAAAAATAATCAAAAAAGGTGTTTAAATTTTATCCCATATCTGTATAACCTTCTGTAGCCTGGGTAGACAACATGCATCATTTGGGTTTGGTGTGTATTTTATCCTCAGGTTCTGCCTGTTCCTGGTCTGGGTCCCCAGAGTTAGGGTGTTCTAAGCGGGATATAGCCGGGTTGTACTATCAATATATTTTGGAGAAATAATCATGGGCCAAAGAAAATATCTGACTCAATCAGAAGTAGAAAGCATGTTGGAGATGGCAAAAGTTGGGCCTAATCCAGAACGGAATTACTGTCTGGTGTATATGAGCTATATTCACGGCTTTCGTGTTAGCGAAGCCAGGCATTTACGGTTATCTGATATGGAATTAAAAGAAAAATGCTTATATATCAGGCGATTAAAAGGCGGGTTTTGTACTAATCATCCTTTGTTGCAGCGTGAAGTTAAGGCGATTAAGGCATGGCTTAAAGTGCGCAAAACTTTTCAGGGCGCTGATAGTGATTGGCTGTTTTTGTCACGTTGTGGGAAACCGCTTACTCGCCAGCGTATTTATCAGATTATTAGCCAATTAGGACAATTGGCTAATATCTCTGTAGATCCGCATCCGCATATGTTGCGCCATGCCTGCGGTTTTGCTCTTGCAGACCGGGGAATAGATACCCGGTTGATACAAGATTACCTTGGACATAAAAACATCCGCCATACAGTGCGCTATACTGCCAGTAATGCTGAACGATTTCAAGGGGTTTGGGGTATAAAGGGTAAACGTTAAGCAATTACAATTAGGACCATTTTGACAATTGAGATACAATTGCCTAGAAATTATACTGAAAGTTTTCTAATAAAAAAAGAGACAGATTTGTATATATTTGTAAATCCCAAACATCTTACCACAAAAACATTTCGATAATCCACTCTTTTTATTCCAATATGTAAAAACATTACACTTCCTTCGTTACTTTAAAGAAATTACTGTTACTAATTTCGGATTAAATAATTAAATATCCTTAAAATTTGCAAAATAACTACAGCTATCTCTATATTGCTCTGTTTTTGCACAGAAAAATTTTTGTATCTCAATTGTCAAAATGGTCCTAATTGACAAATTTATGTACAGCTAGATGTCTCTGTTTGTCAAAACATGATACACGAATTTGAATCGGACTTTAGTTAAGTAGTTAAACGAGATTAATGAAATGAAAAGACAGATATTAAAGATAAGCGTCGTGGCGGCGTTGGTTTTGGGGGCAGCTTCGGTTGCTAATGCGAAAAATAATGCTCAAGTGACCATTACCGGTACTGTTTCGGATGTGTCATGTGACATTACCAGTGGCGTAAAAAATGGTGATGTGAGTTTGGGTAACCATAAGCCAGATGACTTCAAGCCTGGGGCTGGTTCGAATAGCTTATTGGAGGGAAAGTTTGTTATTCCTGGATATGAAACTTTTTCTGTCGGTGTCGGTGGCTGTGATGGGACTGTTGCCGCAAAGAAATCACTTAAGCTACTGGTGACAGGGGCTACGATAGCATCAACAACTGATGTATTTAGTGATGGTCAGGGTAATACGCAGGGTTTCGTTCCAAATGCGGGTGTTGCATTAACCTATAAGGTTGGTGATTCCTCTACTGCAACGGAAGAGCTTCTTAAGAAAGACAGCAAGATCGTATTGGCTTCATCAAGTGATAAAGATCCTAAAGTGGAAGCTCTTAATAACAAGTCTGTAACCTTTAAAGCTTATATGGCGTCAGTGGCTGAAAAACCATCTCCTCAGCAGATTCATGCTCCTCTTAACTTTTCCATAGCATATGAGTAATTGTTAATTCGATAAACCAGCCTGAGGAGCCTCTCTTCAGGCTTCTTTAGGTTGCAAGTTCTGGATGATTGAAACGGCGTTTTATAAACCGCTATTGGCTGAGTAACGAGGCGAAAAGAGAAAAAATAATGATCAGTAAACTCCGACTTCCCAACATCATAGTAAAAAGCCTCGTCTTGGGCATATTTTTGTTTGCGTCACAGAGCTGGGCTGAAGGCGGGTTTGGCATCAACGCTACACGCATTGTTTTTTTACAGGATAAAGCTGAAGCAATAGTCTCGGTGCGTAATACGACAACTAATATCCCTTACTTGGTGACGGCTAAAATCAGCTCCACCGTTGATGGCAAGGGTAAAACACCATTTTATGTCTCGCCTCCTTTATTCCGTCTGGACCCTCAAGGGACCAATACGTTGCGCATCTTGGGTGATACCCGTCAGTTGCCGACTGACCGGGAGAGCGTCTTTTATTTTAATGCTTCTGCCATTCCCGGTAGTAATGCTCCGGGCCAGCGCTCTGAAAGCGCTAAGATTTCGGGTGGGCTGGCCTATGCCATCGGCAATACGATCAAACTATTTTATCGGCCAACGGGGTTGGTGGGTACACCAGAGCTGGCATACAAAGCGCTGCGCTTTACCCATGCTCCCGGTGGCGTTCAAGTCAGTAACAATTCGCCTTATCACATCAGCTTTACCCAGATCAAAGTTGATGGGGTGCCGGTGAAGTTTTCTGACAGTCATCCGCAAATGCTGGCGCCTTTCAGCACCCATGTTTATCCCGCTCAGAACAATCAGAACAAAAAGAAAGTGGAATGGGCGGTGATCAACGATCTCGGCGGTGGAGAGAACTTCGATGGTGAAATTCAGTAAAGCCGGTATTTCAAGGGTTCAGCGTATACAGAGATACCTGAGTTACCTAGGCATGGGTGGGGTTCTGTGGCTCTCTTCTGGTCCCTTGTGGGCAGCGAATTCTGCCGGGGCCACATTTAAGGCTGAAATTACTCAAGGCACGTGTGATGTCATTGTGGACAGCAATAATATCGAGCTGGGCATAGTGCAGTTTGCAGACTTGGTATTAGGAAAAGTTAACAGGGAAACTCAGATTACGCTGAGAAATTGCACGAGTGTGGTCAATAGAAACAGTATTACTCCCACGATTACCGTTACCGGAAATCATGTTGGTACGAATGATAAGAGCTTGTTTCGTGATAAAGGAGCAGATGAAAAAAACGAAGCTTCAACGGCAGTGGGCATCACTGTGCAATTGAAGAAGTTTAGTGGAACAGAATGGTCCCCAGATTTAAAGGACGGTGAACCTTTTCATCTGGCTAATAAAGGCACAATCGTAAACGATAAAACGCCTACTGTGCCGGTGAAATTTTCACTGGTATGTGCTTTGGCAGGCGGGCAGACGGTAGCGGTCTGCAAAAAGGCAGGAAAAATCAAGGCTACGCTGACGTTTACGTTTAATTATCGTTGATGTATCGGCATTGCAGCGTGATATCGCGTTAACAGAAGAGTGATAGGGTTAATTTGAGGTGAGCACGATGTTTGGGACAGCGACAGAACAAAAAAAAAGCAGGCTGAATGACCAGTCGACCTTCCTGACCAAGGGTAGAAACCCGGTATTGCAGGTTGTGATGCGCTGCTTCTGCTGGAGTTCTGTAACGGTTCTGCTGTTCCTGGCAAGCAGCGTCATGGCTGATGATTCCAAGTCCAAGACCGAGCCCAAGTACCCTGCGACGATCACGAGTGGGGTAAACGTACAGCTGCGTGTAAATGTTTATCCTGATCCTTGTGACATAGAGATCGGTGGTGGTGATATGAAGGGTTCGGAGCTGAATTTTGGTTCCCTGCTGGCGGCGGAGTTTAGTCATGAAGGGAATGTATCAGCCCCCAAGTCATTTAAGCTGAAATTAACGAATTGTGGCGATCCGGGGAGTCTCGGCCTTATACCCAAGATCACTGTATCTGGAAATACCATCGACGCTGAACATGGTGTGATATTTAGTGATCCTAGTTCCGGTGATTCTGGTACCTCTGAGGGGCTGGGGTTTATTATTTTAATCGAAGAAAATGAGAAGAAGAAAATAGGGCTGAATGATCAGTTGTCAATCAATCATCAGGAAATGGAGTTCCCGTTCCAGGTTGAATTTGATGAGGGCAGTGCTGAGATGTATGTAATGGTAGCAATCGCACGTGGAATAGATAGTAAGGTTATTCAACCCGGGACGCTGATTGCGCACGTCACATTTACATATTCTTATCAGTGAGGTGTGATTTATCACGGATGATAAAAATTGGGAGAGGCGGAAAGAGTTAGATGAAAACGAAAAATAGCAATCTTATAAACAGTGAATTAATGACATATCACAGCAGGGCAAAATATGTGTTGCTCTTCATGATGCTGATTGGATGGACCATCGGTTGTGTGACGACTTTTCCAGTGCAGGCGGATACGGATACGGAGCGTACAATCAATTTCAGAGGCATGTTATTGCCTCCGACCTGTGTGTTGAGTGTGAATGGGTCCAGCTTTGCCGGGTTTTATAATGATGATTTCGCTCCGGTCTATGCCAGTGAACTCAGAAATAGCAAATATATCGCAAGAGATCCCGTGGAACTGAACTTTATGTTTAGTGACTGTGATCTAGGCGAATCAAAACCCGCTTTCTACATATGGAGTGATGTGCCTGCCATAACAGATCGGGAGCTTTTCATGCCTGATGACAGTGATGTTGTTAACAACAGTACTAAAGGAGTAGGGGTTAGGTTATTCGACGAGGGAACTAGCAAGTTTGTAGAGGTAAGGAAGGGGACTGATCCGTATAGGGTAGACCTCTCAGACAGTGTAAAAGGAAATGGTGGGAAATTGGAGGGAACAATGAGGAGGTTCAGGGCGTATGTGGGAGGTCTGGGCGATACAAATAATCCAGTAACCTGCAAAACAGAGAATAACGATACCAATGTATTATGCGGAGGAGTTGCGGATGTGAAGATACATTTTGAGTTTGTGTATCAGTAGATGGCGTTAAGCCGGGTGTATTCAAGGGATTTTGTCTGATTCTCTGAGATGAAGTGGGATATATGAAAAAGATGATAGTCATGGGAATGCTGGCGATATGGGCGGTTATGGCATCGTCACCAGCACATGCGGGTCTTATGTTGAGGAAGACACGTATTATTTATCATCAGGGCGACAAGGTGCAAAGCATGTCATTGCAGAATTCAGGCGATGAGGTGTATCTAATACAAGCTGCTGTGACTCCGGGAGATAACTCAAATACCCGTTCATCGGAGTTTACCGTGTTGCCTCCGTTGTTTCGCATGGAGGGTAATAGCTTGAACGTGATGCGTGTTATACGTACTGGTGGTGATTTCCCAGCTGATCGAGAGTCTCTGTTTCGTTTTCGTATTAATGCGATCCCGGCGAAGAAAACACTAGATGAGAGCAAGGCCAATGGCAATGGAAAACCAGGAGAGATTGGAGCATCTCTGTCTATTGCGCTGGGGATGAATATTAAACTTATCTACCGGCCAGATAAGCTGCCGATGACACCGGAGCAGGCCTATGGCCGACTGACATTTATACGAGCAGGCAATACTGTCGTAGTGACTAACCCAACACCGTATTACCAGACTTTTGCCCAATTGAAACTTGATGGCAAGGCAGTAGATCTTAACAAAGCCCCGTCAATGTTGGCCCCTTTCGGCCAGATGACTTTTTCCTTGGCAGGTACGGCGGGAAGTAAAGTGACATGGTCGATGATCACCGATGCCGGTGGAGTGAGTAGACTACAGAGCGGTACGTTACGGGCCGACTAAGTATGTTTTTATATTTTGAAATTGGAAGAGCATGACATGGTGGAGCGTAATATTTCAATAAAACAGATCGTTATAACTGTGTCATGTGTTCTGGCAATAATATTACCGGTATTGCCGCTCAGGGCAGCAGAGAGTCTGAAGGGGTTGTATCTCGATGACGCTCGTGTGATTTATCCTGAATCATCCAGCAACGGAGTCTCTTCGACACTCATTAATAACAGCGACAACAATTATCTCATTCAGTCAATCGTACGAGAACTAAACCCAGAGACCGGTTTACCGCTGGGGGTTAAGGCGCCATTTATCGTTATTCCGCCGATTGCGAAGGTGGGGGCAGATGAACGGCAGGTGCTGAAAATCCTTCGTACTGGTGGGGTTTTGCCGAAAGATCGAGAATCTCTGTTCTTTCTGAATCTGCTTATGTTGCCTTCTGAGAAACAATTACCAGTATCTAAAGATGACTCTGGCAAGATGAGAATGGTGACAGCTCTGGCGGTGAAATTGTTCTACCGTCCTGAAGGGTTACCAGAAAAGGGGGTTGCCGGTGCGGTGAAACAGTTAAGTGCGTCAGTAAAAGAGGATGTCGTGATGCTGTCTAATCCGTCACCGTTTTGGATAACGTTGCAGACTTTGCATGTAAGTTCGTTTGCCGTACCGGGCAAGGATTTGTTTAGGATGGTGCCACCCTTTGGTCAGCAGAGCTGGTCGCTGCCGGCGGGTAAAGTGTCTCCTGGTAGTCATGTCACTGTATCGTGGCGTGCTATTGATGAGTTTGGGTTAGACACTGATGAAGAGAGTAGATCTATTGCCGTATCCGGCAGTGGTCAATAGCGATGTTGCAAGATATCGACAGAATAGATATGAGCAATGAACCTCTATATGTTAAATAAGAGATGGCAATTAAGAATGAAAGTGTTGATTCCGGCAATAAGCCGTCGTTCAAAACGGCCGTCTACTTGTTGTCGTTGTGTAAATCAAGGTATTTTTACTTCTCTTACCCTATCAAAGCACCAAATGGGGGGGTCTCTCGTTTTTTGTCGGGTGATGCTGGCATTTCTGACGGGATGGAGCGCTCAGGCAACAGCGCGTGATTATTTTGATCCGGCTTTATTGGACTTTGGTTCGAATTCCGGTCAACCGGTAGACTTATCACAGTTTGAGACCGTAGGAGGTCAGGCGCCGGGAACTTACCGTGTTGATATCTACGTGAATGGTACTTTTTTTGATACGCGTGATATTACGTTCCAGCGTCATAGCGAGGGTAATGCCGAGCTGACGCCGGTACTTACCCCAGATTTGTTGGAAGCGGCTGGTGTTAATATCAGCGGTATACCAGCATTGAAAGCATTGCCGGTGGATAAGCCGATAGAGAGTCCGTTGGGTAAATTGATTCCCCAAGCGGCGGCCCGCTTGAACTTTTCCCAGATGCAGCTGAATGTAAGCGTACCCCAAATAGCGATGAAGCCTTCAACGAATGGCCTGGTTGATCCGAAGTTATGGCAGGAGGGCATTCCGGCTTTTTTACTGAACTACAGCATCAATGGCAGCCAGAATCAACGCTCACAGTTTGGCAATAAACAGACTAATCAGAGTCTGTTCGGTAGCTTCAATTCTAGATTGAATCTGGGGGCCTGGCGTCTTCGTAATACGGCTACTTATTCTTATAACACTCAAACTTATAACCGGTATGACTCATTCAATGACGCAGTGAAAAAAACAACCGAATCCCAGCAACGTTGGAACTTTCAGCAAACCTATTTGCAGCGGGACGTGGTGGCGTTACGCAGTGATCTGACGATAGGGGATACCTCGACCGGTAGTGTGGCAGGTCAGGTGTTTGATGGTTTTCCTTATCGTGGTATTGGGCTTGCCACCAGTGACCCGATGATGCCCGGCAGGCTGAGTGGTTTTGCGCCGATTATCAGTGGGATAGCTAAATCTAATGCTCAGATTACGGTGACGCAGAATGGCAGTGTGATTTATCAAACCAACGTGGCACCCGGTCCATTTCGTATCACAGACTTGGTGGGCAGCAGGGTCGGGGGAGACTTACAGGTAACGATAACTGAGGCCGATGGTACTCATCATGGGTTCACTCAGGCCTATTCCAGTCTGCCTATGATGTTGCGGCAGGGGCAATTCAAGTACGAAGTGGCCGCCGGGCGTTATTACAGTAGTGGATATGGCAGCGGCATACGTAAGCCGGTGTTTGGTATGGCCTCGATGATTTACGGTCTGCCTGGTAACGTCACGTTATACGGTGGTGGCCTGGTGGCGCAATCGTACC
Organism: Photorhabdus sp. RM71S; assembly: GCF_042879355.1. Classification (NCBI taxonomy): domain Bacteria; kingdom Pseudomonadati; phylum Pseudomonadota; class Gammaproteobacteria; order Enterobacterales; family Morganellaceae; genus Photorhabdus; species Photorhabdus sp. RM71S. The sequence goes on from NZ_JBHFKV010000006.1 coordinate 108,948, forward strand.
AATCTGCGGCGCTGGGAACTGGGCTCTCTCTGGGTATGATGGGGGCATTATCTGCGGATATCACGACTTCCCGGACCCGGTTACAAAATACGCCTGACATCCTGCGTGGGGAATCTTACCGCGCTAAATATTCGAAAAGTATGCTGACCACTGGCACGACAGTGGATTTAACCGCGTACCGCTATTCCACACGTAATTACCTGAGTTTTTCGGATGCGAATACTCAAGGCTACAGTGTTTGGGGAGAACTCCCTTCTTGGATGTCTGAGCGGCGACGCAGTAGTTGGCAGATGCGACTGAGCCAGTCATTGCCCGGTAACTATTCTCTGTGGCTCAGTGGTCAGCGGGATAACTACTGGGGAAGCTCTAAAACTAACACCACACTATCGATGGGATTGAATGGTTCTTTCTACCGTGTGGGCTGGGGGCTTAATTACAGCATTGATCGCATGCGCGGTAACGGTGACTGGCCTGAGAACCGGCAAATTTCGTTGAACGTAAACGTTCCACTGAGTCTGTTTGGCTCCTATGCGGCGCTGAATAATGCGTATGCTAACTATAGTTTTTCCCGTGATAGTACGGGACGCAGTAATAACCAGTTGGGCATAGGCGGATCGGTGCTGGATGATAATAGTCTGTCTTGGAACGTATCGCAGAGTCAGGCGAATAAAGGGAGAGGGCGCAGCGGATCAGTGTCAATGGGATATCTTGGTTCCTTTGGGCAAGCCAACTTGGGATACAACTACGATTCATGGGGGGGACGTGGTGTGAACTACGGGTTTAGTGGAGGACTGATTGCACATCAGCATGGCGTTACTTTGGCATCGCGTATTGGTGATGCTGCTGTATTAGTGCGGACATCGGGGGTTGCAGGTATTCGTGTGATGAATTCCAGTTCGGTGACTACTAATCGCTGGGGATATGCGGTTGTGCCTTATGCCCAGACGTACAGCCGTAATAGTATCAGTTTAGATCCGTCATCGCTGCCGGAAGGGGCTGACATGGCACAGGGTAGCAAGAACGTATTCCCGACGAGTGGCGCGGTTGTGATGGTGGATTACCCCGTGCGTATTGGGCAGCAGTTGCTGATGAATTTGACCTATAACGGTAAGCCCGTGCCGTTTGGGGCAATGGCGGGGCTTAAAGGGGATACAGACACAAATCTGGCCGCGATAGTCGGGGAGGGTGGACAAGTGTACCTGAGTGGTATGCCACCCAGCGGGGTACTGAAAGTGAAGTGGGGCAGTACACCGGACAGGCAGTGCGAGGTGGCGTTTAACCTGGGGCCTCCTCCGGTAAAGGCGAAGGCAGATAAAAGCTGGAATCCAATGAGGCAATTGAACGAAACCTGTCGTTAAGATGAGGCAATGTGTTGTGGCTCTGCACTGACAACCTAATGTGGAAAACCATAATTATTAGGAAGAGGACCCTCTGAAAGGCGGATGTGATTTGGTCGGGATGGGGTGTATCAACGAATGAAAATTTCTAACAGGACAACTGGGAAGTTACTCCCGGTTGGGCAGCCGATGAAGACGAATAAGACATTTATTAACAAGATAAAACAGGATATGAGTTGGATGGTGGTTCATTGTCGCTGGTGGCCGATGCCGATATGGGTGGGGATGATATGCCTATCCGTGGGTATCTTTTCTTCTCCCACACTGTTCGCCGCGTCGACAATAAATTGGAATGCTGATCGCGCCATTGAAGCTCTGGGGCCTGCTCGAAAGGTAAAGTGGAGTGACGGAATAATCACTTATCCGGCAACGGGTAAAGCGACCTTAAAAGATGTGTTTCCAACACTGTCTATGAAGTGGGGTAGTAGTAAAACGTTGGATCAGGTCAAGTTCCAGATCAAAGCAGGGCACGGGGAAATTTTTAAAGTCCCGAGAGTGGTTTCAGGCAGTTACGAATGCTCAATTGAAGCCAAATTTACAAATGGTCGTCCAGGAGTAGCCATTGTACACCTTACGGTGAGCCTTAATAAGCCATATCCAGATGCAAATTATTCTGAACTATCAACGCTCAAGGCGAGAACTACTGGTAATCAGGATGATGAAAGTGTAGCAAAGGCAAAACTAAGTGACCTTTCTTTTAATGTGTCTTGTCAAGGGGTAGATTTTTCATGGGAGCGAAAGGCCGATGAAAAAGTTGAATTCGAAACCCAGAATGTTAATGCACCTGTGGGTATTTTAATTGATGGAGGGGATTTTATGTGGTGGTCTAGACCAATTCTTCCGACTATCAAAGACCCTGTAACAGTGATGTCCCCTCCGGCTTGTATTTTTGAAAGTGAGTCTAGTAATAATTTTGATTTCGGAGAGATTCGCCGGGAGCCGTCGGACGCGATATTCCCAATAGAGTTACACCGGAAAACGGTAGGTATATATGATCTATTGATAAGTGTTGCATGCAATACACCCAATGAGGAAGATACAGGCGTAGCCATTGTGAATTTTTCTACCGAGCATCTAGGTGTTGATGGTAAAAGTATAGTGATGGACACTAAGGCGGAGGGGACTAAGGACTTCGGTAACGCGTTGGAGATAAAACTGTTGCCGCGAGTTCTAGGCATACAGACTAAGCTTGTAGGCGGCAACCAGATTGGTCAGCCAGTAACATTTGGTTCTGCAGCTGACCCTAAAAGTGTGCTGGTTTTTACTGTAGATGCTAAGTCAGCCGTGAAAAAAACTAAAAATAATGTAGTGTATTATTCTCATCATTCTCTCAACAGGTTTTTTGTGCAGCTTTGGCAAACGAAGGCGATAGACCCCAAGCTTTCTGGTGAGTTCAAAACGTCTATGACGGCAACTCTAGTCGTGAAATAACGCTGCGCTGGCAAGGTATTTAAATATGGCATGGTGGCTTAGCCGCCATAGGTACTTCGTCTCAATAAATCACACTATTTCATTTCTCATGTGGTAACAAATTGACCAGTTAGTCACCAGTGGAGAGTAAAATGACAACCAATGTTAATGATTCAATGCTGCTTCAGATAAGCGGCAGCCAGACCGATTTGCCTGGAGGTCAGACTATTACCGGCAAACAAAGTAATCATGGGGATTTTCGGCTGCCAGCCTGTTTGTCTCATTTGAAAGATACACCGTTGTACATGGCAGTCGCGTATTGGGGATTATTGAAGGGGCGCGGATTTACCAAAAGTGAAATCAGCCAGGTGTTCCGAGTGACAGAACGCCGGGCAACAGATGTGATGAATTATATCTACAATGAGCGACGTGATGTGATCGCCTGTGAAAAAGTCTTCTTTCGTGAGAAACAGGGAAGTCGTCGCCTGATGCTGATTGTTACGGCAGTCGTTGAACCTATGCCCCAGAAGGGTCAGGCGGCGGTAACGAAAACGGTGAAGTCGACGCGCTCCCGGACATCATCACAAGCTAATCACATGCGTACTTGGTTTTTGCAGCGGGCTTGTGGTCCGTTTATCTCCTGAGTTGTATCACTCATGTGGTTATCTGGCGGGACATGATGGAAGACGGGTTTTTATCGGTTCTGTGTGTGATGCCTTATGGGGGGCTGATAAGTCGGATGGTACTGGCTATCGGGATCATATTGTTGGCCGTCTGTGGGTTTTTATTGGGCAACAAAATTCGCTACTCGCGGTATCCCCGTATGCTGTTAGCGTATTGGTGCCGAACATGGATCTTACCACTGTTATTTATCGCTATCGGGCTGGTATTGATGTTTGGTGTAGGTGGGGAGGGTTGGTTAGACCGCATACTGGATGAGGTTGATTCAGTATTGATTGGTTTGTTCTTTGATAACCAGGATGATATGCCGCCAGCCCCATATCCGGCGACGTCATCGCCGGTAGATAGCGCTGCTGGCTGTTGACCTGCTGATTTGCACGGGCTATCCGGTTTAGTTTCTGTTACGACTGACTCGCATCACATCCGGCATGATCCGGATTTTGCGCATAATATTCGCTAACTGAATACGGTCTTTAGTCGTGAGCCGGATAAAAGCACAGTAAACCCGGCCGTCTTTCTCTTCGGTATTCATACTCTGAATATTGGAATTGGCTGCATTAATGGCGGCGGTTAGATTTGCCAGCGCCCCTTGATGGTTAAACATGTCCACTTTTATTTCGGCGGTGAAATCGTTATTGATCTCTTGATCCCACTCGACGGCCATAAATTTTTCGGGTTCTTTCTGATAACCACGGATATTACGGCAAGACTCATGGTGGATAACCAACCCTTTGCCGGGGCTGATATGGGCGATGATAGGGTCACCGGGGATGGGTCGGCAACATTTGGCAAAAGTAATCAGCACACCGTCAGCGCCTTTGATGGGTAATTTACGGGCGCCATTGTTGTGATAGGTATTGGTGGTATTTTCTGGCGGCGCGCCTAGCAAATTACGGGCGACGACGATACTCATGGTATTGCCAAGCCCGATTTCAGCCAGCAGATCGTCTATTGTCGAGAGTTTCATTCTCGTCAATTCTTTATTGATACTTTCCGGCGGAATATCAACCAGTTTCTTCCCACTACCCAACGCGTGATTTAACAGACGGCGGCCTAGCCCAATGGAGTCTTCTCGTTTAAGGTTTTTTAGCAACTGACGAATTTTAGCGCGGGCTTTTGAACTGACGACAAAGTTCAGCCAGGCCGCATTTGGGCGAGCGCCCGGCGCAGTAATGATCTCAACCGTTTGACCGCTGGTAAGCGGTTGAGATAATGGGTACGGTTGGCGATCAACTCGCGAGCCAACACAGGCGTGACCAATATCGGTGTGTACGGCATAAGCAAAATCGACCGGGGTGGCACCGGCAGGTAATTCCACAATGCGCCCTTTCGGGGTAAAAACGTAAATCTCATCAGGAAACAGATCAGATTTAACGCTTTCGATAAATTCAAAAGAGCTACCGGCACTTTGCTGTAATTCCAGCAGACTTTGCATCCAGCGCTGAGCACGGACTTGTGCGGCTGTACCGGATTCACCCTGCTCTTTGTAAGCCCAGTGTGCTGCGACGCCCATTTCCGCCATTTGATCCATATCCTCGGTGCGGATTTGGACCTCAACTGGCACGCCGTGAGGGCCAATCAGGGAAGTATGCAAGGATTGATAGCCGTTAGCTTTAGGGATGGCAATGTAGTCTTTGACTCTGCCCGGACGGGGTTTATATAGGCTGTGCATCCGCCCCAAAACCCGATAACAGATATCAACATTGTTAACGATGACCCGAAAAGCATAGATATCCATAATTGAATGAAAACGTTGCTCTTTGAGGTGCATTTTCCGATAGATAGAATAGAGATGTTTTTCCCTACCGCTGACTTTGCACTCGATATTTGCTTCAGCCAGCCTGCCTGCGATTTCAGACAAAATTTTCTGGATCATCTCCTTACGGTTACCTCGGGCCGCTTTTACCACTTCTTTGATAACCCGGTAGCGGTTAGGGTGAAGGGCTTCAAACCCTAGCTCTTCTAACTCCGTTTTCAGATGATGGATACCCAAACGATGGGCTAAGGGACTGTAGATCTCTAACGTTTCCCGGGCGATACGGCGGCGCTTATCTGGGCGTAACGCGCCGAGCGTGCGCATATTGTGGGTACGGTCTGCCAGTTTGATCAAAATGACGCGGATATCCTGCACCATTGCCATGACCATTTTGCGGAAATTTTCCGCTTGTGCCTCTTTTTTATCGCGGAAATTCAGCTTATCAAGTTTGGAAACCCCTTCGACTAACCCGGCAACCACAGGGCCGAAAGGCTGGGCGATATCCTGAAAGGTGGCGGGCGTGTCTTCAATAACATCATGCAACAAGGCGGCCATCAGCGTTTCATGGTCGAGACGCATCTCGGCCAAAATACAGGCAACTGCGACAGGATGAGTAATGTAAGGCTCACCGCTGGTACGGGTTTGCCCTTCATGGGCATCCCGCGCAACAGTGTAAGCCTGCTTGAGGAGCTCAATCTGAGCCCCGGGCAGGTATTTTTGGGCAAGCTGATTCAGGCTTTCGAACAGATACAAGGCAGACCTACCGTAGATTAACGACGACTTTCCGCGATAGCGGAAACCGCCTGCATTTCTGCGGCTTCCTGCTCTTGTTGTTCCTGGCGTTCACGCACGTCCAGAATTTTACCGTTGATCAGGCCCTCTTCCACTTCACGCAGAGCGATAACCGTGACTTTATCGTTCTCTTCAGCAACCAGAGGATCTTTACCACCTGTTTGCAGTTGACGTGCTCGACGAGCGGCGACCAACACCAGGTCAAAACGGTTACCAATTTTTTCTACAGCGTCTTGAACAGTTACGCGTGCCATATGTGTGCGACTCCACAGGTAAAGAAATGACTGGGCATCATACTGAAACTTGGTTCAGTCTGCCAATAATTTGCTGATTAAAGCATCATGCCGTTGTGCCTGGCGCTCCCGATGCAGGCGTTCTGAACGGATGATGGTGTGCAGATCGGCCAATGCAGTATTGAAATCATCATTAACGATTAAATAATCATACTCGTTATAGTGAACCATTTCTGCAACGGCTTGATCCATGCGTTTTTCAATAATATCTTCACTATCCTGCCCTCGACCGCGCAGACGGCGACAGAGCTCTTCTTTTGACGGCGGCAGGATAAAAATGCTGCGGGCAAAGGGCATTTGTTTGCGGATCTGCTGCGCTCCTTGCCAATCGATATCAAGAAAAACATCAACGCCACTGGCAAGGGTGTCTTCAATCACTTTTCGGGATGTGCCGTAATAATTACCGAAAACACGGGCGTGTTCCAGAAATTCATGGTTACTGATCATCTGACGAAAGACTTCTTCCGTGACAAAGAAATAGTGCTCACCCTGATTTTCACCGGGACGCATTGCACGTGTGGTATGGGAAACAGAAACCTGAGTATCATACAGAGGTTGAGTCTTTAACAAAGCCTGAATCAGGCTTGATTTACCCGCTCCGCTTGGCGCGGAGACAATATATAACGTGCCTTGGATCATGGTGGTATCTTGGTTGATTGGATAATAATTAAATAAGGCAGAATAAAATTCTTATAACAGTATACACGTACCCATTCACACATGTCGCGTTGCCGATGCATTTCCGCCGAAATTTTCTTAAGGGAAAAATTGCCAATGGATATTTTGTATCGCCAAGGGGTTGACTTCTTTAGTTAAAATTTTGCTCTATGTATTATCACAACTGTTGTTGAATGAAACAAAAATGTTGTATTTGCTGTTTTATGTGTCATCATCGCTTGGTCGAAAAGGAGGCATGGATGAAATACAGTGAGTTCCGCCGATGGCTAATTTCTCAAGGAGTTTTAATTGAGAAGGCTAGAGGTGGAGGAAGCCACCGCAAGGTATCCATAAACGGTAAATCGTCGGTTTTCCCCGATCATGGTTCCAAAGAAATTCCGGAACCATTGAGAAAGAAAATAATGAAGGATCTGGGGCTTTAAATTTCAAGGGAGGTACTATGTTTAATTATCCCATAAAGCTGGAATATGACGAAGAAACGGGAAGTTATGTGGCTAGTTGTCGAGATCTTCCCTTATTCAACTCGGTAGGTGACTCAGTGGATGAAGCGCTTCTCGAATCTATTGATGGGTTGATTACGGCTATTTCTATAGAAATAGGCGAACGTCGGCCTATACCTGAAGCATCAGTGTTGGAGGAAGGTGAATACGTCGTCAGTCTTCCTATTCTCGTCGTAATGAAAGTGGCATTGCATAATGCAATGATAGAAACAGGAACACGCAAAGCAGATCTTGCGCGTCGGTTGGGGCAAAAGGGGCCACAGATTGATAGGCTTCTTGATGTTGAACATTCATCAAAGGTTGAAATAGTTGAACTGGCTTTGCATCAGTTAAATAGAAAGCTGGATATAGCAGTTCATACTGCATGACATCATTAATTTAAGAAGCACTATAATATCCGACGCATTGAGATGAAAAAGCGCGTTATTTTGAGTGTTTTTACTGTCTTAAAAGGGCAGCGCTAACCGCGGCAAGGCCCGATTACGTCTGGCGGCAGTCCATGAGCGGGCGGATCTGGCAATGCCCTTTCTGTCGAGTCGAACATGACCGCGATATCAATGCGGCGATCAACATCCAGCGCAAGGGCATAACAGCATTACAGGCGGCGGGACTCGTCGTTTCTGCCCACGGAGGCCAGCGTAAATCCGTCATAAAGACGGTTGCGGCCTGAGAAGTGGGAAGCCTCGCCGTTTTTTACGGCGGGGAGCAGTCACCGGGTTACAATGAAAGAGTATGGCTTAATCGGCAATTAATCGTATTCACCATGTGCTTTAATATCCCCGCCTCCCCAGCCAACTCGTTTGCCATTTGTTCGCAAAGCCGTAAAGGCGCGCCCCGATGAGTCTAAGCTGACAATATCCTGCAATTTAGCGATTTCGGGCGGAATAAACCCACCGGTACTTGGCTTCCCCCAGGCAACGACACTACGGTCCGCCCGCAGGGCCGCGAAAGCAGAATTTGTTGCACTCAGGCCGACGATATCGTTCAGTTGAGCAATATCGAGTGGGAGTATGCCACCATTATCTAGATCTCCCCAGGCAACGACACTACGGTTTGCCCGTAAGGCCGAGAAAGCAGAATTTGTCGAACTTAGGCTGACAATATCATTCAGCCGAGCAATTTCTGATGGGACATTTTTCCTATCACTCCTTCCCCAGGCAACAACGCTGCGGTTTGCCCGTAGGGCAGCGAAAGCATCATCATTTGCACTTAAACTGACAATATCATTCAGCTGAGCAATTTTTGATGGGACATAATTGCTATAACCCTCTCCCCAGGCAACAACGCTGCGGTTTGCCCGTAGGGCAGCGAAAGCATTATCATTTATACTTAAACTGACAATATCATTCAGCTGAGCAATTCTTGATGGGATACCCTCTCCCCAGGCAACAACGCTGCGGTTTGCCCGTAGGGCAACGAAAGTATTATCATTTGTACTTAAACTGACAATATCATTCAGCTGAGCAATTTCTAATGGGACATAACTGGTATAACTACTGGTCCAAGAAACAACGCTGCGGTCGGCTCGCAAGGCGGCGAAACTATCATATGTTGAACTTAAACTGACAATATCGTTCAGTTGAGCAATTTCAGGTGGGATTTTGCCACCGTAGCCCGCATTCCCCCAAGCAACGACGCTGCGGTCGGCTCGCAGGGCGGCGAAAGCAGCATATGTTGAACTTAAACTGACAATATCGCTCAGTTGAGCAATCTCAGGTGGGAGTTCGCCACCGTGGTCCGTATCCCCCCAGGCAACGATATGACCATTTTGTAATAATATGGCGGTTCCAGAGTTATTAGAGTCTATGACGCCATTGCTATCATAGCTGATAGCTTTTCTTCCAGATCGTTGTTTGATAAAAGTGTCTTTGGTCTCTGTGCTGAATGAGAACTCGTTATGTTGATTCATATTACTCTCCTGATAAGGCTGTATCGGATTTATTTGTAGGAATTCTGTGCCGCAAAACCTATTTCTTCCCCGTCAAACTGGGTTTCTGCTTAAAGGATGTAAGCACCTGTATTGCGGTATTCGATTTGCTGGCGGTCAACGCAGTGTGTTAACCCGTTCATAACAGGTGAAGAGATTATGAGGATTAACTCAATTTTCAGGCCAGCGTCTCTCCTGCTAAAAGACACATTTACTGATTAATCGTATTCACCATGTGCTTCGGCATCTCCTCCTCCCCAACCTGCCCTGCGGCCATCTGCTCGCAAGGCTGCAAATGCAGAGTTTGATGCGCTCAGGCTAACGATATCCTTCAACTTAGCAATTTCCGGTGGCACATAACCACCGCGACTTGGTTGTCCCCAGGCAACGACGCTGCCATCTGCCCGCAGAGCTGCGAAAGCACTACATGTTGCACTCAGGCTGACGATATCGTTCAGTTGAGCAATCTTAAGTGGTAATGTTCCACCCGTGTCGATATTTCCCCAGGCAACCACACTGCGGTTTTCCCGTAGGACTGCAAATGAGCCTGTAAATCGCGATAATGAACCTGTTGTTGAGTGTAGGCTGACGATATCTTTTAATGCGGCAATTTCGGGAGGTGGGATTAGACCACTGCCCATATCATCTTCCCAGGCAACGATGCTGCGGTCGGCTCGCAAGGCTGCAAAGGCATACGGTGTGGCACTTAAACTGACAATATCCTTTAATGCGGCAATTTCGGGTGGAACCACTATTCCCCCCCAGGAAACGACGCTGTGGTCTGCCCGTAGGGCTGCGACATAATCATAATTGGTAGTTATGCTAACGATATCTTGTAATTTGGCGATTTCTGGCGGGATAATTTCCACACCCCAAGAGACAACGCTGCCGTTCGCTCGTAGGGCCACGAAAGTATTATTTGTTGAGTGTAGGCTGACAATATCCTTTAATGCGGCAATTTCGGGTGGGGTTGGCAAAAAATCCAATCCCCAGGAGACGACGCTGCCATCTGCCCGTAAGGCGGCAAAAGATTGCTCTGTTGTGCTTAGGCTGATGATATTGTGTAGCGATAATCCACACATTCTTGGCAGAGCCGTGTTTAAAAAATCCACTGCTCCCCAAGAGACTATGCTGCCGTCCGCCCGCAGGCCCGTGAAAACATCTCTTATTGGAATTGAACTCACGCTGACAATATTCTTCATCTTATCCACTGATGCTGAGGGGAGTAGGCCATTGATGAATGGACCCCAGGTAGACACGCGGCCATCTGCCTGCAAGGCTGCAAATGCAGAGTGTGTTGCGCTTAGGCTGACGATACCTTGCGATTCGGCAAATTCGGCAATTGATGGCGGGACTTCCTGTGTATCATACCGGGTTTTTCCCCAAGTGATCACTCTGCCATTTTGCAATAACATGGCGGTTTTCAATTTAATAGAAATGTTATTTGCCGGTAACGAATCGTCTGCCAATTCAATAGAGATGATGGAGGTATTGCCACCAGAGTTACTTTCTCTTCCTGATTTTAGGTTTTGCTTGATAAAACGATCACCGGTAGCCATGTTTGATGAGAGATGGTCATTTTGGTTCATATTGGCTCTCCTAAATAAGGTTAATATTGGGTTTGCTTTTACCTATAAGATAAAATCGGTTTATCGCGAGTTAAGCTAGATTTATATTGCTACTGGATAACATTACCTGTTATTTGAATAAAAAGATAATAGAAAAACACGATCAGTTTATAATTTTGTGGATGTATTCCAGTAAAGAAAATATCACATAAATTGAGGTGTTATACGAATGAAAGTATTGAAAGAATAACATGAAAAGGTAAACGGATAATATGATTGAACGTGAATGATGTGACTCAGAAGAGTTAAACACGACGTAATGATATTAAATGGTTAGTGTAAATATTAACAGTTACAGTAATTGGTTATTTACTTCTCATTTGAAGTGAGAAGTTATCGCTTTTTTAATTTTTATTGGAAAATCAGTATAATAACTTGAATTGAATATTGTGATATTTCAGATTGATAAAAAACAAGGTGAATGATAACTCAGTATATTATCCGTATTCATTGGATATTCAACCGGGGATTGTTCCCCGGTTGTCGGGTTAAAGATTTTCATTGTGTTGCTATCACTTCATCCCAGATAAATGACCTTTACTCTTAGTTTCTGCTGGTTATTATTTTATTCATTGGGTAAAAGGATGGCAGGATCTTTAAAATTGGGATTTAAATCAACGGGTGCAGACCAGAGCACAAGGCTATAGATCACATTTTGGCTATCTTGGCTGTCTTGCATTATAATTAACGGCACCCCATTTTCCCAGTTATTTTCGAATTGAACTTGCTCTTCAGGTTTTCGCTGCCATGAAAAACCCGTTCCTTCGCAAGATACTTCGTAACACAGATCGAGTAGCTTAGACTCCATTACGTTACTGTCCCCTTTGAACCATTGGGGCTCATTATTTTCAACGATTGCATCCGTATAAAGTGTTATGGTGGCCTCTCCTGGCAGGCCATCTTTGCGGGAGGCTATTATCTTACAAGTGTACTTTCCTGTAACAACATGTGGAACAATGAAGATTCGGTTTTTCGTTTTAATCCAGAACATCATATCTTTTAACACTGCGGTATCAGGTAAACGTGTCCCTGGAAAATCGAAATGTGGATCACCTTTAGGAAAGACTAAGGTACTCGTCCCACTTTCCGGATAACGAACCAATTTATCGTTATTCTCTTTCCCATATATCTTCGGGTTTCCGAGAGCTAAAATGGCTTTTTCAGGAACCCAGTCTATGATTTGAGGATTACTCGTGATTTGAGGTCGACTAGGTTGTTTATACTCATGAGCATAATATTCTTTAGAAGTTTTCATTTATTGCTGTAATCCCCTCCCGGTTAAATTATATCGACCTTTCAGAGATTCTCCTTTTTCCGATTATTATTTTCTGTATCCGGGTACCCGTGCAAGCTGTCATTACACGTTACCTCATTGGATTTTAGCTCTTACTGCCGTCAGTTTTTACTGGCGGTATTTCTATCGATAAGGTAAAACCTACTCTTGTGAGTTAAGCCAGATTTATATTGTCGCTGAATAACATTACCTGTTATTTGCATAGAAAGATAGTAGAAAAAAGTGATTGGTTGATAATCTGGCGGATGTATTCCGGTAAAGAAAATATCACATACATTGAGATGTCATACGAATGAAAGTATTGAAAGAGTAACGCGAACGAGTAAATAAATAATAGGGTTAAGCGTGAATGAGGCAGGTCTGGAGGAATTAATGTTCGAATGGTAATATTTAAATGGTTTACGTAAAAACTGACCGTTAATGGAAACGGGTTATCTATTTCCAATGTACTTCGAGTGCTCAACCGGGGATGACTCCCCGGTTGTTCTATTAACGATTTTTATTTATTGCGGCTATCTGCCCTTCTCACCCCGGATAGATTATCTGGGTTATCACAGGGATCTGGCTTCGCTAGGTTAGCACTGCCCGTACTATCCGTACTAGTAGATCTCTGGATGGCTGGGTCTTTAAACCTATTATTCGGATTGTTGTCTGGTGGTGTCCAGAAAGCAACATTATGAATCCAATTGCAGGTGTCTTGCATTTCAATTGAGGGTACCCCGTTTTCCCACTTACTTTCCAATTCAAATTTCTCTTCGGGTTTACGCTCCCATGAAAATCCGGTCCCTAGGCAGTTTACTGTGTAAGTCAGGTCGTTCACGTTAGATTCCATAACATTTTTGTCTCCCTTGAACCAGTAGATGTCTGGATTGACAACGATAGCATCCGTATAGAGGGTCACTGTGGCTTTCCCTGGAGATCTATCTTTACGTTTGGCAACCATCTTACAGGTATACTTACCTGTAACCACATGTGGCACCTTGAAGAGTCTGTATTGTGCTCTAACCCAGAACATGCCGTCTTTTAGCATCATCTCTTTTCCTATCGGTTTTGGAAAATTATGATCTATTACTGTCGGAAAGACATTCAATAAGGTACTGGTACCCACTTCTGGGTAACGAATTGGCTTACCGTTGTTGTCTTTCCCATTTATCACCGGATTCCCGAGAGCTTTGATTGCCCAACTTGGGTTCCAATTGGGTGTAGCAGCGGCAAATACCGAGGTGGAAAAGAGCGCCCCTACAGACACGCACATCATCCATACCGGCCACTGGCGGTAATGTGCCGTTATCCGGCCAATATCCTGCTTCATTCTGTTGATGAATGTGTTACCCGCATTCATGGGATATTCAGATGGGGATAGCTCCCCAGTTGTTACGTGAGAAATTTTCATTTATTGCTGTAATCCCGTCCCGGTCAAATGACATCGACCTTTCAGAGATTCCCCTTTTTCCGGTTATTATTTTCTGCATCGGGTACCCGTGCAGGTCGTTACTACACGTTATCTGTCTTAATGACAGGTTTTGTTCAATTAGCCTCTGGACTCCGGCTCTTATTCACCTCCTGTTTATCGGAGGAAACCCAAGTCAAATACCACTTTGCACTGACTGTCCGCATGACCTTATGTTGCTTTCCGAGCCTTTATACCCGTCATCTTTCAAGTTGCCTCTTTGTTGGCTGCACTCACTCACCCTGGTCACATAGTTATCTATGCTCCCGGGGATTCGCTCCCTTGCCGCCGCGATGCATCTTGAAATCCATAGGGTATAGGTATATTTGCCTACCATTTTCTGCTATTACTATCGCCGCTAGATTTATTAGCAATTGCTGGCTGATACACATGGGATAATTCAATATGACTATTGTTTATTGAGTTGAGGCCGGAATGGAAAACTATCTCGGCCAATGTAACCTTGGGTATTTGTATCCCAAAAACTCAGAGGGTAGCGTGTAGAATAGCGATGTGCTGCTAAATCTACTGTTGTGTCAGTCTTTAGTATATTTTTAGTGGTTCATACTAAAAAATACTTAATAGGGCAATTAATCGTATTCACCGTATGCTTTAGTATCCTCGTCATTTCTGCCTCCCCAAGCGACTACACTACGGTCTGCTCGTAGGGCTGTGAAAGCAAAACTTGTTGAGTTTAGGCAGACAATATCCTTCATATTGCTCTCCTAATTAAGGTTATATTGGATTTACCTTTTACCCACAGGGGAACCTATGCCATAAAACCTATCCCTTGCGGGTTAAACTGAATTTCTACTGACATGAATAATATTAGACATTATTTAAGTAAAAATCTAATAGAAAAAAGTTATCGGCTGATAACCTTAGGTTAATGCTACACCTGATTGTTGGTAGTGGTTTTTAGATTATTTTCTACAGATAGATCACAAGAGTGGTAATAATGAGATTTAGGCAGAGGAATTTAGCGGGGATATACATCTTTATGACTATTATTACGTGAACGAGTAACTTAATTTGGTAATAACAGAGGGCAGGTAAGCTAATATTTCAAATTAATGAGACGCTGAAATCGGCTAATATAATGAAGGATCACCAGCTTGCCCGCGTTATCGGGGATGCGGGCTGGAATAGCTTCCTCATGAAACTGGAATACAAAGCCGCAGCGGCGGGACTCGTCGTTTCTGCCCATGGAGGCCAGCTAAATCCGTCATAAAGACGGTGGCGGCCTGAGAAGTGAGAAGCCTCACCGTTTTTTACGGCGGGGAGCAGTCACTGATTGACAATCAGCATTATTTCCCAAGGTGATCACACCACCATTTTGCAATATATAGCAATTGAAATAAAAATATTGTAAGAGTGGCATGAATAAGTAAGTCGATAATATGGATAAGTGTGAATGAGGCAAGTCAGGAGGAATTAATTTCCGAATAGTGATATTTAAATGATTTATGTAAAAACTGACCGTTACGGAAACGGATTATCTATTTTAATATATTTCATATTAATAAGAAACAGGGTAAATGATAGCTCAGTATATTTATCCGTATTCATTGAGTGCTCAACCGGGGATGACTCCCCGGTTGTTCTGTTAAAGATTTTTATTTATTGCTGCTACCTGCCTTCTCATTCCGGATAGGTTATCTGAGTTATTACAGGGATCTGGCTTCTCCAGGTTAGCTATTAGGCCTCAGGATGGCTGGGTCTTTAAACTGACCATTTGGATTGTTGTTTGGTGGCGTCCAGAAAGCAACATCATAAATCCAATCGCAAGTGTCTTGCATTTTAATTGACAGTACCGCGTTTTCCCACTTACTTTCCCACTCAAATTTCTCTTCGGGTTTACGCTCCCATGAAAATCCGGTCCCTCGGCAGCTTGCTGTGTAAATCAGGTCGTTCACGCTAGATTCCATAACGTTTTTGTCTCCCTTGAACCTGTAGAGTATATAATTTACAACGGTAGCATCCATCTTGAGGATTACTGTGGCTTTCCCTGGACGTCCATCTTTACGTTTGGCAACCATCTGACAGATATACTTACCTGTGACCACACGTGGGATCTTGAAGATGCTGTTTTGTGCATTTATCCAGAACTTGCCTTGTTCCAGCGTCATATCGTCTACTCTCGGCTTTGGAAAATTATGATCTATTACTGTCGGAAAGACATTCAATAAGGTACTGGTACCTACTTCTGGGTAACGAATTGGCTTACCCCTGTTGTCTTTCCCATATATCACCGGATGCCCGAGAGCTTTGATTGCCCACGTTGGGTTCCAAGGGGGTGTAGCAGGATTAGGTTGATAATACTCTGATGGGGATAGTTCCCCGGTTGCCATATTAAAAATTTTCATTCTCTGTGATAACCCTGTCCCGGCCAGATTGTATTGGCCTTTTAAGGGCCCTCCTTTTTCAGATGATTATTCTCTGCATCGGGTCACCCGTGCAGGTCGTTATTACACGGTTTCGTTCATGTAAGAGTATTGCTGGAACTCATGTTTGAGGAGAAATCGTCTTGATTCATATTACTCTCCTAACTTAAGGTTATATCGGATTTACCTTTACCTACAGGGAACCTATGCCATAAAATCTATCCCTTGCGGGTTAAGCTGAATTTCTATTGCTACGAAGACATAAATAAGATTAGCAATTATTTTTAAAAAAAGATAATAGGAAATAGTTATCGGCTGATAACCTCAGGTTAATGTTAAATCTGATTGTTGGTAGTGGTTTTTAGGTTGTTTTTCACAGATAAATTACAAGAGTGATAATAATGAGATTTAGGCAGAGAAATTTAGTGAGGATATACATCTTTATGACTATGACTATTACTATTACTATGTGAACGAATAACTTAATTTAGTAATAATTAATAGGAAGGCAGGAAATAAGGCGTTATTAAGTTTTTGTCGTAATACCCGTTCTATGTGGTTTTTAATATTTATTTCCCAAGCTGCTTGGTTAAATTGTTGTTTTTTAATCTTTATTTGAAAGTCGATTTTGGTGATAACCGAGGGCGGGTAAGTTGGTATTTTAAATTAATACATGACAGGCTGAGTTATTATCTTTGTTTCAGCCATTGGTTAATGGTTTACAATAACAAAACAATACTTAATAGATTGATTAACTGTTTGGATTAAGTTGTTTTGAAGCTAAAACGTAGTTCACAATTACACGCTTTGGCGTAGTTCAATAGTGTTTTAAATGTTGGGCTTCCATTTCCTTTTTCAAGCCTGGAGATATTCGCTTCTTTCGTTCCCATACGCTGTGCAACTTGATTTTGCGTTAAACCAGCAGCGTGCCGTATTCGTAATAGAGTATTAATTAGCTCGAATTTTGGCTCTAGCGCATCATACTCAGCTTTTACATTTGGGTTAGCTAATGCTTTGGATTTTAGCGGCGCAAGAGCGCACTTTTATGGCTATCTTTGATGCTCAACTGGCAAATGACGATGGTTCAGAGGCGCGTGCTCACCTCAATGCGGGTGAACCAATTTATTATGCAGAGTTTGACACTCCAGCAGGAATGGTTATTAAGGAATACCCAGGTGGCCGTAGGGAACTGGTTAGTTTTATGAGTGGTACAGAGCAGGTAGTTGAGGTTCTGGAAGCATGATGCATCGGCCTCAGCTCTGCACAGAAATTAAAAAAATCGTAATTGATAAATAACAAGCAATCATAGAGGTTAACATTGTATTTCGAATTGCTGAGGGTTATCTGGTAGTTGAATAGAGATAATTCGTTATTTGGGGATTTTAGGCATTTATTCTTCGAACCGCTTCGCAAAGTTATTATCTCTGCCTTGGACACTATCTCTTTATCCTCTATTTTGCCGTTATGCATGGATAGCCAGGGAGCACGGATGCTTAATTTATTGATATTGATTCTGTTCATTGTTTTCAGTTCACCGATAGTTGCGGCTGAAATTTTTGTTTCGAATACAGAAAAGAATTGCCCCGAATGGTCGCAGGACAAATTACAACGTGAAACTAAAAGCTTGATGCAACAGATGGCTCACTGGGATCAGCTCTATCGTCAGAAAGGGATCAGCGAGATCGATGATGAGGTTTATGATCAATTAATGGCGGAGCTGACTCATTGGCAATTCTGTCTGAAACAAGCACCCCATTCAGATTTTCCTGTGGAAGTTTTTCCCGATAATAAGCTTGTTCATCCGGTTGCTCATACCGGATTAAGTAAACTGAAAGACGAGCAGGAAATTAACCGATGGTTGCACGGTAGATTACCTGTCTGGTTACAGCCAAAGATTGATGGTGTAGCGGTAACATTGGTTTATCAGAACGGGAAACTCGTTTCATTAATCAGCCGGGGCAATGGTGCCGAAGGGGTAAATTGGACAGCAAAAAGCCGACATATTCCCGATATTCCGCAGAATATAGAAAATGCTCCACCTGATTTGGTATTGCAAGGAGAACTCTTTCTGCATAAAGAGGGGCATAGACAGCAATTATTGGGGAGTGATGGCGCTCGTAATCGGGTTGCGGGTTTGATGATGCGTAAGGACCATTCGTCAGAATTAAAGCAAGTCGGTGTATTTATCTGGAGTTGGCCGGATGGCCCTGCGGAGATGGAAAGTAAATTGCGCAAACTGGCAGATATGGGGTTTCCATTGGCGCTTCGCTACAGTCATAAAATAGAGGAACCAGAGCAGGTGCAGAAACTGCGGATGCACTATTTTGAACAACCCATGCCTTTTGCTACAGACGGTATCGTGCTGAAACAGGAAATTGAACCTAAAGGAAACCAGTGGCGGTCTGGATCTAACAGTTGGGCTGTGGCATGGAAACACCCTTTACGCCATCAGGTCACACAAGTCAGGGAAGTTAATTTTACTATTGGCAGAACGGGCAAAATCTCAGTGGTGCTTGGGCTGGATAAGGTGAAACTGGATGATCGGCAGATAAGTAGAGTCAATATTGGTTCTGTTCGTCGTTGGCGACAGTTGGATGTATTACCGGGGGATCGGGTGACGCTTACATTGGCAGGTCATGGTATCCCGAAATTAGCTCAGGTGGTATGGCGGATCAAAGAGCGTCAGGATATTCAGCCACCGGATAAGCAGCGTTATCATGCGCTGAGTTGTTTGACGTTAACGGTGGGTTGTGAACAACAATTTAATGCACGACTGAAATGGCTGGGTGAAAATCTGCAAATGACAGGTGTCAGTAGCGGCAGTTGGGCAATGTTGACCGAACAGAAGTTAGTCACTGATTTAACCGGTTGGTTAGCACTTTCAGTTCAACAAATTGCTGCCTTACCGGGAATTGGAGATAAACGAGCACAGGCTATTTATTCACAATTCAGCAAGGCAAAAAATCAGCCTTTTTCCTATTGGATGAAAGGGATTGGAGTGCCTTATATGGATAAGTTGCCTGACGATGTTGTTCACTGGCTGCAACTGGAGCAGAAATTAGCCGGAACACAGTTAAAACAGCAACTTACTACCGGGCAATTTAAAAAGTTGTCTGATTTTGTCAATGACACGCAGATTAAAGCAATCGCGGAAAAACTGTCAGTGGCAAGGATAACAGGTTTTGACCGGGAAAACGGGGTGGTGGTTAACCCCGCTGATATGGCTCAGTGATCGGAGTGTTCGTAATTAAAGACCGGTAATCCAAGACGGTAGCGAATAGCAACCAATCTTGCTGTCAGACCGGCGATCAGGGTAATCAGAACAATGCCGTTTTGCGGTAACGGTGTGTGCTGTAAGCCAATATATAACCAGGCGGCGGTAAAGGAGACACCCGCATAGATCTCTTTCTGGAAAACCAACGGAATGGTGTTACACAACATATCGCGTAACACGCCACCGAAAACACCGGTGATAACTGCCGCAATGGAAGCAATGATTGGGCCATAGTTCATATCCAACGCAATCTGTGCGCCAATAATGGAGAAGACAATCAAGCCAATGGCATCAAGGATCAGAAACAGGCGGCGTAAATGTTTCATCATCGGCGCAACCCAAGTGGTGATTACGGCGGCACAGGCAACGGTGACGATATATTCAGGGTGCTTAACCCAACCGAGGGGATAATGCCCTAGTAGTATATCTCGAACGGAGCCACCGCCAATCGCCGTTACGGAAGCAATAATAATCACGCCGAACATATCCATTTTACGGCGGCCGGCGGCTAAAGCCCCGGTCATCGCTTCAGCTGTAATACCAATGATATAAAGAACACTTAGTAACATAGAAATGAAATGTACGTAGCATAAAAAAGTAAGAGTAATGTCGAAGTGGTAAAGTCTCGACTGAAATTTTTTAGTTCCATCCATTTCGGATTAATATTATTTATCCGAAAAAACCTGATGCAAGGATAATAAAATGGCCTTTCAGGAACGGCAAATCACGTTAGATAACCGTAGCTACCAGCTTACTAATATTAATGTCTGGACACCAGACAGTCAGTGGTTAGTTTATGATGTGCGTCCTCATGGTGCTTCTTTTACTGGTTTAACGATAGAAAAAATTCATGTACAGAGTGGAAAAACAGACATTATCTATCAGGCAAAGGAGGGCGCTCATGTTGGCGTAGTGACAGTCAGCCCAACAGAACCTGTCCGATATGCGTTTATTCATGGGCCAGAATTCCCAGATGAGCAATGGCACTATGACTTTCATCACCGTCGGGGCGTAATTGTCAGTGAGGATTCTCCGGGAAAAGCGGTTACGCTGGATGCAATGGATATTACTGCCCCTTATACTCCGGGAGCGCTGCGTGGAGGCAGTCACGTTCATGTATTCAGCCCAGATGGTAGCCGCCTGAGCTTTACTTATAACGACCATGTTATGCATGAGCTTGATCCAGTGCTGGATTTGCGCAATATCGCTGTTGCTGTGCCCCTGAAACCAGTTGAACCACCTAAACACCATCCCCGTGAATATGATGGTAGCTATTTCTCCGTTGTGGTTAGTACTACTGCTTTTCAGCCGGAGCCGGGCAGTGATGATATTAACCGCGCCTATGAAGAATGTTGGGTAGGTCAAGCAGGATATCGTAAAGCGGATGGTAATTGGCAGCGTTGGGCGTTGGCATTTATTGGCGATACCATTTCTGCAACAGGGGAAAAAGTACCGGAAGTTTATATCGTTGATCTACCTGAACAGGACGCTGATTATGCGGTAGCAGGGGGAAAACCGCTGGAAGGTACGGAAACAACGTTACCCGCGCCGCCTGCCAGTGTAATGCAGCGTCGTTTGACATTGACCAGCCACAAACGTTGGCCGGGAGTTGTGAATAACCCGCGTCACTGGTTGCGTGCTTCACCGAATGGTGAACAGATTGGTTTTCTGATGAAAGATGATAATGGTATTGTGCAATTGTGGACAATATCGCCAAATGGTGGAGAGCCTCGTCAAATAACGCAGAGTTACTGTGGTATTCAATCTGCTTTTAGTTGGGAAGCTAGTGGTCAGTTTGTTGCTTTTATTTGTGATAACAGCGTGATGCTATGCAATGTACAAAATGGTCAGATGCAACGTTTGACGAAGCGTACAGAAAAAGCGCCTGCTGCGGAAGCGGTGGTGATTTCACCGGATAGTCATCATATTGCATTTATGCGTGAAGTCGATGGCTATATGCAAATTTTCCTGGTGGAAACCGGATTGAAATAAATATATTTGCCGTCAGCTCACTCTCCGCTGGTGGCAATAAATAAACCGGAACGGATTATCAATTAATTGGTTTTGGTTTGACGTTGTGCTTTTTCTATTTTTTCAATTCGCTCTTTTGGTGAACTTGTTGATTGATCTTCGTCAGATTTTATATAGTCATAAGGTAATAAGAGAGTATCTAATAGCGCAGAAAAAGGCAGATCAATCGCGAGTAATGGTTTCATTACCCAACCCGTATCTTTGTCTTTTAACATTTCAATGTTAGCTTTAGCTCCGGGATAATAACCGCGGCTAGGCCCTGAATGTGTCATGATGCTGGTACACCCGCTGATTAACAACCATCCTAATGTGACGCAAAATAGAATTAATTTATTACTCTTCATCGGTTCTATCGATCTCGTATGGCTAAGCCGCTGAAATAGTTTGCTCTTGCATAAGTTTGTTGGGTGATTTTTATTTTCCCAAATCTCTTAATGAAGAGCTTTGACATCAATCACTATAATCACGTCATGCAACATTGACCATAGCACTGATATCAAAAAGTCGTGAATTTTTTATGTAACAGGATTTTTTTCTGTTTTTTAATTAATAAAAAATAATGTAAGTCATCATAATGATTTGAATAGCTTATACCCGTTATCTTTCAAGTTGCCTCTTTGTTGGCTGCACTCACCCCGGTCACATCGTTCGCTATGCTCCCGGGGATTCGCTCCTTTGCCGTCGCGATGCATCTTGAAATCCATAGGGTATATAACTTAAATAATTTTAAGGCTAAAACGATTTGGCTTTTGTCTGTTAATAATAACGTTCTAATGAGTGTTGTGCTCCTTTGGGGGGTGATAAATCCTTATAATTTGTGTGATTAACCACATAACGGCTATTTAATTTCTGACAGAATCAGAGAGTAAACAGAACTAATCTCCCGGTTTTTTAACTTTTGGTAAAGGAAACGGGTTATGAGTGATATTGCTCTTACAGTGAGTATGTTGGCATTAGCTGCTGCATTTGGATTGTGGATTGGAAACTGGAAAATATATGAAGTTGGATTAGGTATTGGTGGTGTGCTGTTTGGTGGCATTATCGTCGGTCATTTTGCTCAAACTTATGAACTGACATTGAGCAGCGATATGCTGCATTTTATTCAGGAATTCGGTTTGATTCTGTTTGTTTACACTATTGGTATCCAAGTAGGGCCGGGTTTTTTCTCTTCATTACGACGATCGGGACTGAAACTGAATGGCCTGGCGGTATTCATTGTGATTATCGGTGGGTTGGTAACGGCGATTATTCATAAACTGTTTCATGTTCCTTTGCCAATTATTCTGGGTATTTTCTCTGGTGCGGTGACGAATACTCCCTCTCTCGGCGCCGGTCAACAAATTCTGACGGATCTTGGTTCAGATTCTGCCCTTGTCAGCCAAATGGGCATGGGATACGCAATGGCGTACCCAATGGGGATTTGCGGTATTTTACTGGTGATGTGGTTGGTACGGCTATTTTTCAAAGTGAATATTGAACGTGAAGCTAAAGAATTTGATAGCCAAAATGGTTGTAGTCGCGAAATTTTGCAAACCATGAATATTGCAGTTCGTAACCCAAACTTGAATGGGTTATGTATGCAGGATATTCCCCTACTTAACCGTGATAATGTGGTTTGTTCTCGCTTGAAACGTGACGATTTGCTTATGGTGCCTTCATCCACCACAGTGATTCAGAGTGGGGATCTCCTATATTTGGTGGGTCATCGGGAAGATTTGGATAAAGTTAGATTGGTGTTGGGTGAGGAAGTGGATATTTCTCTGTCTACATCAAGTAATACGTTGCAATCTGCCAAAGTGGTTGTGACTAATGACGCAGTGTTGAGTAAACGGATACGTGAACTGAATCTTAAGCAAAAATATGATGTGGTTGTTACCCGATTAAACCGTGCGGGAGTTGAATTGGTTGCCAGTAATAATGCTAGCTTACAGTTTGGTGATATTTTAAATATTGTTGGTCGCCCTGAATCTATTGAAGCGGTAGCTTCTCTGTTAGGCAATGCAAAACATAAACTCCAGCAAGTACAGATGTTGCCTGTATTTATCGGGATTGGTCTTGGGGTATTACTGGGATCAATTCCGTTGTTTATTCCGGGTTTCCCCGTTGCTTTGCGCCTTGGACTAGCAGGTGGACCATTGGTGATCGCTTTGATTTTGGGGCGAATAGGGACCATTGGTAAGCTATATTGGTTCATGCCTCCCAGTGCTAATCTTGCATTGCGTGAATTGGGTATTGTGATGTTTCTTGCTGTTGTTGGGCTGAAATCTGGTGGTGATTTTATTAACACTCTTATATATGGGGATGGTCTGATTTGGGTAGGTTATGGCGTTTTAATTACGATTATTCCGTTACTCACAGTCGGTATTCTGGCCCGTATAGTCGCTAAAATGAATTATCTTAGCTTATGTGGGGTACTTGCCGGGTCAATGACTGATCCCCCCGCGTTGGCTTTTGCTAATGCTATTCACAGTACTAATGGGGCTGCGGCGCTTTCTTATGCGACGGTTTATCCGCTGGCAATGTTTTTGAGGATTATGTCGCCACAATTATTGGCGGTGCTTTTTTGGGCTTTATAGTAAAAGACATAAATAATTTGGAAACTGAATAAGCAGTTTGGCATATCGGCTGAAAGTCTCATTAATGCGTAATGTACTCTTGCATTAGCCATCAGTAAACGCACAAAAACACGCCTATTCGAGGCATTGGATTTAGAAATTTCTGATTGAATAGAGGCTGCTTAAGGAGAGTGGGCAAACAAGGAGTGTTTCTTTCTCTTCTTTATGCACAAAGCATTCTACAAATTCTGAAAATAATTATGTAAAGTCCTCGTTATCATTTTGCTCCTGCATTTCCGGGCAGGAGCTTTTTTACTATATTGATTTAATTACATTATTGATTTGATTACATTGATTTCAGGCTGCTTGCTGATGTGCCTGCTCAATTTCTTCTGCCAGAATCGCAATCCCTTTTGCAATACTTTCCGGATCAGGAACATAATTCATACGCATGCATTCATGAGCATGCGGCCAGTCTTGTTCCAGTCCGGGGAAGAAATAGTGACCTGGAACCATTAACACACCACGTTTTTTCAGTCTTTGATAAAGTGTTTCTGTGGTTATCGGCAGATTTTTAAACCACAGCCACAAAAAAATGGCGCCTTCTGGTTTATGGATAAGGCAAAGTTCTACCGGCAGATAACGACGGATAATCTGAATCACGTCCTGAACCCGTTGTTGATAGAACGGGCGGATAATGTTCTGTGACAAACGAAGCAGGTCATTGCGACGGATCATTTCCAATGCCATTGCGGGGCCGACACCGCCCGGCGCAAGGCTGATGATACCATTCATATTACTGACGGCATTGATGATTTTATCGTTAGCGATAATGATTCCGCAGCGTGAACCGGGCAGCCCTAATTTGGATAGACTCATGCACAGAATAGTATTAGGGTTCCACAATGGTGTAGCTTCGCTAAAAATAATACCTGGGAATGGCACGCCATAAGCATTATCAATGAGTAATGGAATCTGGTGTTGTTGAGCCAGATAATCCAGCCGTTGCAATTCTTCGTCAGTGATGACGTTACCCGTTGGGTTGGTTGGGCGAGAAACACAGATCAGGCCAATATCTTCGGTAATATTGAGATGGTCAAAATCAACACGGTATTTGAATTGGCCTTCTGGCAATAATTCAATATTGGGTTTATTGGCAACAAATAAGCCTTCATCCAGCCCTGAGTCAGAATAACCAATATATTCCGGTGCCAGTGGAAATAGTACCTTACGGGTAGAGCCATCTTCACTGCGCCCGGCCAGCAGGTTAAACAGATAGAAAAATGCGCTCTGGCTGCCATTGGTCAGGGCAATATTTTGTGTACCAATTTCCCAGCCAAGTTTTTCGCGTAGCATCTCTGCCAATGCTCGAATTAGCGTATCTTTACCCTGAGGGCCATCATAGTTGCATAGTGTTTCCGTGAGTTGGCCGCTTGCGACCATTTCAGTCAGTAATTGCTGAAAATAGTCATCCATTTCCGGGATATGTGCAGGATTACCACCGCCCAGCATAATTGCACCAGGTGTCCGCAACCCTTGATTAAGGTCATTCATCAGGCGGGTTATACCTGCGTCTTGTGTAAACTTGTTACCGAATTGAGAAAAAATCATAGCCGTGTTCGTTGTCGGTGTGTTATTTAAATTAGAAGAAATAACACCATACCCTTCGCATTATCGAGGTGCAATCTGGAAAATTATGACTATTAATTATTTAATATGGCATTTAATTTAACATTTAAAATAAAGAGCTAAATGTTTGGTTAATATCCAGTTTTATTATTGGTGTTAATCTTGGGGCTATTGTAATTCACTGAATTTATTTTCTACATAAACAGTCAGTTATATGGTCATTGACCAAGCCTGTTGCCTGCATAAATGCATAGCAAGTGGTACTGCCGATAAATTTGAACCCCCTTTTTTTCAGTGCTTGTGATAACTCATCTGAAAGATCTGTTTTTACCGGCACCTCTGTGATGGTTTTCCACTGATTAACAATCGGTTTGTTATCAACAAAACGCCAGATAAAGATGCTGAATTCTTCACCCTGTTGTTGCATTTTAAGATATGCCCGCGCATTGTTGATAATAGCGTTAATTTTGGCGCGATTGCGGACAATAGCAGGATCAAGCATCAGCCGTGCCACATCATTTTCATCCATGACGGCAATTTTTACCGGATCAAACTGATGAAAACATTGGCGATAGCCCTCACGTTTTTTCAGGATAGTCAGCCATGATAGCCCGGATTGCTGGCCTTCCAGACAAATCATTTCAAACAGCTTTTGGCTATTTTCTTGTGGTTTTCCCCATTCATTGTCATGGTAAGCCAGATATTCAGGATCAGAGGTCACCCAATTACAGCGTGTTAGTTCCATGATGATTATTCCCGATGTTGATGGTTAATAATTGACTGTACTTTAACTGTATATATATACAAGCAAAATAGCCAGATTAAGATTTTTTTATTTCAGGGCGGAATTGAGAGCGAATTCAGGGCTGTATATCTTAAGGTCAAAGGGTATACTGACCGACTTCCTTTCAAATTCATATGTATCGCGTGCGGATCCAACATGCAAAAGTTTGATACCAAGACCTTTCAGGGGCTGATCCTGACCTTACAGGATTATTGGGCGCGCCAGGGCTGCACCATTGTCCAACCACTGGACATGGAAGTCGGCGCGGGCACTTCTCATCCAATCACTTGCCTGCGTGCACTTGGCCCGGAGCCAATTGCGGCGGCTTATGTGCAACCTTCCCGTCGTCCGACAGATGGCCGTTATGGTGAAAACCCGAATCGCTTACAACATTACTATCAGTTTCAGGTCATTATTAAGCCGTCACCAGACAATATTCAGGAATTATATCTGGGTTCGCTGAAAGAATTGGGGTTGGACCCGACAGTTCACGATATCCGTTTTGTTGAAGATAACTGGGAAAACCCAACGTTAGGTGCTTGGGGATTGGGCTGGGAAGTGTGGCTTAACGGGATGGAAGTGACTCAGTTTACTTACTTCCAACAGGTAGGCGGCCTTGAGTGTAAGCCAGTAACCGGCGAGATTACTTACGGTCTTGAGCGTCTGGCGATGTATATCCAGGGCGTGGACAGTGTTTACGACCTAGTTTGGTCCGATGGTCCGTTGGGTAAAACCACTTATGGTGATATTTATCATCAGAATGAAGTAGAACAATCTACTTATAACTTTGAGTATGCGGATGTTGATTTCCTGTTTAGCTGCTTCGAGCAATATGAAAAAGAAGCTCAGGAGCTGCTGGCGCTGGAAACGCCGCTACCATTGCCAGCTTATGAACGTATTCTCAAAGCGGGTCATACATTCAACTTATTGGATGCCCGTAAAGCTATCTCGGTGACTGAACGTCAGCGCTATATCCTGCGTATCCGCACCCTGACCAAAGCTGTTGCTGAAGCTTATTATGCCTCCCGCGAGGCACTGGGCTTCCCTATGTGTAAAAAGAATCAGAACTAAGAGGCTGTCATGACTCAACAGACTTTCCTGGTGGAAATCGGCACAGAAGAGTTGCCGCCGAAGGCTCTTCGTTCACTGGCTGAAGCATTTGCTGCTAATTTTGCGGTGGAGTTGGATAACGCGAATTTAGCGTATGGTGAAGTGAGCTGGTTTGCAACGCCGCGTCGTCTGGCACTGAAAATCGCCAATCTGGATGAAGCGCAGGCTGACCGTGAAGTAGAAAAACGTGGCCCGGCGATTGCTCAGGCATTTGATGCGGAGGGTAAACCGACAAAAGCGGCTGAAGGTTGGGCTCGTGGCTGTGGTATTGCGGCTTCTCAGGCTGAACGTTTGGTGACAGATAAAGGCGAATGGTTACTGTATCGCGCGCTGGTAAAAGGCCGCCGTGCAACAGAGCTATTGTCGGGTATGGTCAATCACGCGCTGAGTAAGTTGCCGATACCTAAATTAATGCGTTGGAGCGATAAAGAGACTCAGTTTGTTCGCCCGGTGCATACCGTTACCATGTTGTTTGGTGATGAACTGATTGAAGGTGACATTCTGGGTATCAAATCCGCGCGTGTCATTCGTGGTCATCGTTTTATGGGTGAGCCTGAATTCACGATTGACAATGCGGAACAGTATCCGGCAATTTTGCAGCAACGCGGTAAAGTGATCGCGGATTATGAAACCCGTAAGGCGCTCATTAAACAGGATGTGGAACAAGCGGCGGTTAAACTGGGTGGCATTGCGGATATCAGTGACAGCTTGTTGGAAGAAGTCGCTTCATTGGTTGAATGGCCGGTTGTGCTGACGGCGAAATTTGAAGAGAAATTCCTCGAAGTACCAGCCGAAGCATTGGTTTACACCATGAAAGGTGACCAGAAATACTTCCCGGTTTACGACAATGCGGGCAAGTTGATGGCGAACTTTATCTTTGTTGCCAACATTGAATCTTCTGATCCACAACAAATCATTTCTGGTAACGAAAAAGTGGTTCGTCCTCGTCTGGCTGATGCGGAATTCTTTTTTAAGACGGATCGTAAACAGCGTTTGGAAGACAACTTGCCACGTTTGGAAACCGTTCTGTTCCAGAAACAGCTTGGTACTTTGCGCGATAAGACGGATCGTATTCAGGCTTTGGCTGGTTGGGTTGCAGAGAAGATTGGGGCTGATGTTAATTACGCCACCCGTGCGGGTCTGTTGTCCAAATGTGACCTGATGACCAATATGGTGTTCGAGTTCACTGATACTCAGGGTGTGATGGGAATGCATTACGCTCGTCATGACGGTGAAGCGGAAGATATCGCTCTGGCGCTGAATGAGCAGTATCAGCCGCGTTTTGCCGGTGATGAGCTGCCTTCTACGGGTGTTTCCTGTGCATTAGCCCTTGCAGACAAAATGGATACTCTGGCGGGTATTTTTGGCATTGGCCAGTATCCGAAAGGGGATAAAGATCCATTTGCGTTGCGTCGTGCTGCGCTGGGGGCTTTGCGTATTATCGTTGAGAAAAAACTGCCGTTGGATTTGCAGACACTGACAGAAGAAGCGGTTCGTCTGTATGGCGACAAGCTGACGAATGCCAAAGTCACTGATGACGTGGTTGAGTTTATGCTTGGCCGTTTCCGTGCATGGTATCAGGAGCAGGGTTACAGCATTGATACCATTCAGGCTGTATTGGCGCGTCGTCCAACGCAACCCGCTGATTTCGATGCCCGTGTTAAAGCGGTCACTCATTTCCGTACATTGGATGAAGCCGCAGCGTTGGCCGCGGCGAATAAGCGCGTTTCTAACATTCTGGCTAAGTCTGAAGAGACATTGAACGAGAAAGTAGATGTTTCTGCGTTGAAAGCGCCAGAAGAGGTGAAACTGGCAACGCATCTGATAGTTTTACAGGGTAAGCTGACGCCTTTGTTTGCCGAAGGGCGCTATCAGGAAGCACTGATTGAATTGGCTTCTCTGCGTGAAGTTGTCGATGCTTTCTTCGACAATGTAATGGTAATGGATGAAGACCAGCAGGTGCGCGTGAATCGCTTAACTTTGTTAAGTGAATTGCGGGACCTGTTCCTGAGAGTTGCGGATATTTCGTTACTGCAATAATGACCTGAAATAGTCAATTCCGGCTGTTGTGAAATGCGATAGCCGGAACTTAATACCTCTAATAAATTGACTGCCGAAACTTTGGCTAAGAGTGATCGTGGTGAAGACATTCATCAAGCAAAGGATGCTGACGATTTATTCGATCAGCTTGGTATCTGATGCGTCAGCCAAGATATTCAAGTCAATTTAAGCGTGATGTGAAATCTGTGAGAAAGTGCGACATAACTGAGGTTCAGTTGTTTTTATCAGCAACTAACCTATGATTATCAAAAAGGTATTGACGGCCTGTAGCGAGCGCAGTAAGATTCGCCTCGTTTTCGGCGAGTAGCGCAGCTTGGTAGCGCAACTGGTTTGGGACCAGTGGGTCGGAGGTTCGAATCCTCTCTCGCCGACCAATTTAGAGTTTGGGGCTGTCAAATAAGCCGCAGACTTAAAGAAATAGAGAAGCCTTACAGTCCTTGCTGCAAGGCTTTTTGCTATTTGGAAGCATTTACTCTAACAACCACAGCCACTTGGTGCATAAATTTGCATAACTTTGCCATCAGCATCAAAATGCTGCGGCCTTCCACCGTTGAAAAGACCGTAATGTTTCTTCCCGTCACCCATTAAATCAAAAAGCGTATGGTAACGGCTTTTGGTGATCATATCGGCAGTATTGCGGCATACAGGGACTACTCTGCCTGTCTCAAAAATATGTTCTCGATCAAGCACAAACTGATCCGGTGCATCTGGTAAATTGCCTTTGTAAATGGCAACTTGACCATAATCCTCACAACGGTCTTCTAAATCTAATTTGAACAGCCTCAGCGTCATTGAATACAGTTTTGCACCGCCTAGTTTTTCCTCAATCTCCTTATTGTTTATGGATTTCAAACTGCTATTAATGACACGAACATCATTAAAACCGGCTGTTCTTGCTAGCCGTATGAAATCTTCAAAGTACAATGCGTCACCGATACACTCACAAACAATTTGTTGGTCATTTTTCAGTGATTGGTCCAGTCTTCTATCTAAAAAAATGTCAGAAAAATAGATTTCACCACCCGATTTGAGTAAACGGGCCATACCAGCCAACACACTTGCTTTAGATACAGATAGATTGATGACACAGTTTGAAACGATAACGTCTATACTTTCAGGTGGTAAATTAAGTTGTTCTAGTGACTCGATATAGCCTTGCTGAAAATGCACATTGGTGGATGAATAGTCAAAGATTTGACGATGGTAATCCACAAAACGCTGGGCAAATTCGATTTGTTCTGCTGTTGCGTCAATACCAATAACTTTACCCTCGGTACCTACAAGGTGAGACAGAATAAAACAATCACGCCCACTCCCACATCCCAAGTCTAATACTGTCGTTCCTTCTAGCAAGGGAGGAAAAGGCGTACCACAACCATAAAAACGCTTCTGTACATCAGGATGAATAAGCTTAAGAATTTCTTTGATTCTGTCTGAAGTGGTGTTGTCCACAGTGCATACATTTATAACAAGATCCTCTCTACTAGACAGGGTTTTGCCATAATAGTGTTGTATGTCTTCGATTCGCTGTTTAATCGATTGTTCGTTCATATTTATTTCCTCCAAATTAAATCATTAATAGGCTGATATTACGTTTCGGTAATTTGGCGCCAGATTTACAATAGATTCCTCATATTTCTGATCAATGCATAGATGTACAATGTATTAAGTCAAAAAAAATCGTCATGGCTGACGATTGATATGTGCGGCGACTTCCATCCAAGCTTCTACAGCGACAGTAAAAGCTGTCCGCCCTTTATCTGTTAATGTGTATACTTTACGTCCACGACCTGCAACGGTTTCATTGTGTACCGTTACATACTCTCCCTGCTCAAATTCACGCAGCACCGGATAAATTGTACCTTCGGTAGGTGAACAACACCCTTGGGTAGAACGTTCAACCTCACGGGCAATTTCGTAACCGTGCATAGGCCGTTGTTGTAGAACACTGAGAATGAAAAATTTGGATAAACTCATCTTAATGATGCCATTCCAATACATTCTATCAGTGTAGTCCACTGTCGTTCGTCCAACAGTGTTAAGTGTTTTCTTTGGCTTGTTCATAACGGCATCGTATACCTTGATCATCAAGGTGTCAATGTATCAGGTAGCCCGTTTAATTTACTTTATTATTGACTTCATGAGTCACCTCTTTTTGATAATAAAATGTAGGTATCTCCTGATTGTTTCAAGGGATACTCACTTCCGGCATCCCTTAACAGTATTCCAGATGGATCTTCTGAGCGATTTCACACAAGCCTGATGTTTTTCCAGAAGTTCCACATATTCACTATTATGCCGCTGATAGGCGTCGTTACACCACAATATGAACTTTATGTTCCTATTCCATCGCTTCCATAGTGATTTTCAGATAAGGGCGACTATTCCTTGACAGCAGACGATGCTATTGGATCAAAACTCAAAGGGAGTTTAGAAGGTCCTCGTGTATACACTCCTGTTTCTTGATAATGATCATTACTAGCAAAACGTAAATTGTGCAGGCGATCCAAAATAATATTGGATGAAACTTCCAACTGATTGAGTGAAAATGCAGCCGCAGCACAGGCATGAGTACCTGCACCAAAAGCTAAATGCCTTTTTCGATTTGCTTTCTGTTGAGAAGTTGTATTTTTTCTTCGATATAGATCAAATTCATTTGGTTTGTGAAAAACCGATGGATCGCGATTAGCTGCGCCAATCATACAAAATATTACAGCGCCTTTAGGTATATCGATACCAGAAATAGTGACGTCTTCACCCGTTTCTCTTGGAATTAGCTGTACCGGTGATGTCAGACGTAAAGTTTCTTCAAATGCATCTCGAACCAGACTGCGATCTTTGAGCACTGTATCAAGCATACTTGGATTAGATATTAAGTGATTAAGCATCATTGCTAATATCTTGTCAGCAGGTTCTATAGCAGCTAATAGAATGTTTAAACACAGTGCTGTAATTTCACTCATGGACATCGCTGTATCTTGACAAAATATAGATATAATGTCCTCACTGGGATTACACCGTCTCTGATCTATTATAGGCTTTAGTAAGCGAATTAATTTCTGACTACATTCAAGACTGTGCATTTTTTCTGGTTCTGTTTGGTCAAACTGGGTAATAAAACTAGCGATACCCTTGTGCCATTCAGCTATATCACGATAGTTATCACTTGGCAGTCCGAGAATACCTAATGTTACTAATACGGCATAATCGCGGCCAAAGTCATTAACAATATCTATATTTCCTTTTTCCATATAAGGTTGTAAGAGATCTTCAGTAATCTTTCGAATCATGGGTTCGTAGTAGCGATTAAAATAATCTCTTGAAAGTCCTTGCATTATGAGTTTGCGTTTACACGCATGCTCTTCACCTTCCATTTGAGCAAGAACGCGATCCCCCATAACCGGTTCGGCAAGTGCAGTTAATGGCTTAGTATTGAAAATTGAGGATTTTAAAATAGCGTCAACATCCTCATATTTGCCAATAAAATAGCTGTTTTGGGATTGTTCAAAATAAACTAAATCTTGTTTATGCAAAATGTCGTAAAAATCATAAGGATTTTTTATGAACTTGGGATCGTGAATACTAAAAGAACTTAATTTAGCCATTATTTTGCTTCCTTTCTAAAGATATTTGGTACTAAGAGCTTATTAACTTTAAATACAATTACTATTTCATCAGATTATTTGTATTTTATGGTTGAGTGACGATTCCGTAACTTTGTCTATCTCCTACTTGTATAGGATAACTACAGTTAAACAACCCTTTTCCGATTGGCCAAGGACGGTGATAAAGTAACGTAGAATACTTTACCCCAAGTAATCGAGGGGTATCGAGGTAAAAGGGAATTTCAGCGAAAATATATGGTAACGCTTTATATACTAATTTTAGGTCAATTGGACCAAAGTATTGTCCGGTACCTTTTAGTCTCCCTTTTATGGCTTGAAAGGCCATATTAAGGCAGATTTTTTTAAAAGATTCTGATTCATTAAACGCGTTTTCAACTTGTGTTTTAAGAGATTGGTAGTCATGGTTTAGTGCAAAGTCACAAAATTGAATAACTCTGATTTGCTTACTTTTTAACATTGCTGTGGAAATAGCATAATCAAGGTTACATAAATGACGTCTAATTTCGCGCTGTGTTTTCTTGATAGCCTTAGCATTCTCAGCTCCACCAGCGACTAAAAGGCGTGAAGCTTCACGTTCACAAGGTAACAATATGTCAACTTGTCGGAAATAATGACTTGACCACTGAATAAGGTCCACTACATAGTCCTTTGAAAAACGGGAGTTAAAGGGGCTTATCCCTATTAGCGCGTGATCACCTTTTTGAATAATTTTGTCACAACGAGAGGTTTCACCTTGGACAGTAAATGATGGTGAATTCTCGTGCAGCAATGTTGAATGGACTGGTAATATTTGATTGTTCGTTTTTTTTAAGTATTTTTTTTCAGTAGATAACATTTCCATTGACTTTCCATTTTTTAATGTAATCGCACATAATCTTGGTATAAATTGTTTAATTTTTATATAGATTTATTACATCTCCATTAAAATATTTATACATAAATTTGATATAATTTAATCTCGTAAAAATGTCAAAGATTATCGAAAATCAGAGTTAGATAAACTACATTTCGAGCCGATAAACGAATTGATGCTAAATGAGTCTTGACCAATTCTGGCTACTGTTGAAAAAGTGAGAAGAAAATCGGATATAAAAATGCATCATCATCCTTGGAGATTTCTAATAAGAAGGCTGTTCAGATAACAACACCTAATACTGTATTTTTAACTTTACGTCAATATGCTTCGCCATATTAGTCACGTGGCGAATTTATTTGAGTATATTAACAAATATTCTGTTTATATGGCTAGAATAATGTCAGGAGCCTGTAACTATTTTTCGTCCGTAAACTTATAGGCTTTGGTAGATAAATTAAATACTTAAAAAACAAATAATTAAAAAAAGGTGGATTCGACTAATAATATCATAGTAAAAAATAACATTTAATTACTATCAATGACATTTAATTCATCCATCTGAGAAATATATCTCATTCATTGAATGACTTGTTTGAAAAAAGATAAGAATGGTGTATGAATATTATCTTCTATAAACATTGAATGGAATATAACTGTGAAATTAAGTGATATAGGTAACACGCTTTTACTCGAAATTAATAAGTTTAGAATAAACGGTAGTCGAGTATTTTCGAAGTGTGAATGTCACTGGCAACAGCTATCTCTCTCTTTACAGGAATACTATTAGCAATGGCTGGATGGTATCCCTATTGTTTGAATGAGATGAATAATACTGTTGTACAGATCAGTTCTGAACATTTTGAAGGAAAAATGGATCTCAATGGCATTAAGTTGGGTGATTGCGTCTCTATTATTGATAATACGTTAAGTACAGGAAGTGCGGAGATTAAAGATAAATTTGCAATAATAAAATCAGTTCAATATCGGAAATTTAATTTTTGGAATAATAAAATAATAGGTGATATATGTCTTCATATAATGGCGTAATATATGGGGTTATTTTTTGCCTCATCAGTGCAGCATTTGATGTGTTTGTTGCGTATTTAACGCAATCGATAAATTCAGCTATTGTTATCTTTTATTGCTTTATATCATCTACTTTATTATTTATGATGATAAGTATTTTCAAAGGGATTGATCAATTAATTGTGAAGGTCCGCAAGAACACCTTATTGGTGTTAATTGTTAATATCTCAATTCTATTAAATTGGGGGGGATTAATCATTTCGCTACGTTTTCTTGAGCCTGCAATAGTGGGTGTTGCTTCAGTGGCTTGTGGCCCTGCGATAACAATCCTCCTTTCATCTTTTATCGATAAAGACGAGGCAAAAACAGAAAAATTAGAAGTCGTCATATCTTGGTTAGTTCTCATTGGGGTAGGTGTGATGCTAGTGAATACATTTTTAGGAAATAGTGGATTATCATCAACCTCAACTCAGGATAGGATTATTGGCATTGTTAGTGTGATAATTGGTGCTGTAGGAACGGTATTATACACTATTTTTTCTAAGAAATTATTCAAGGAAAAATGGCAAACATATGAGATATTGTCTGTTAGAAGTATCTTAATGGTGATACTTTCATTTTGTTATATTTCACTATCCGATGTTTCTCTTAGTTTGAATATTGATATGATTCTTCCGATGTTGATTCTTGTTGCTGTCGGGCACTTACTTCCAATCTATCTCGTACTGAAGGCAATTAATGCCATTACCCCTCTTCATGTCTCTTTGTTATTTCTATTAATACCTGTATTTACGATTCTTTTTCAATATCTTGATTCACGCATAGCGTTTTCTATTGAAAGTTTGATTGCAGCCTCGGTTATAGTTTCTTTGTTAACTATTCTTGGTTTAAGTAAGATAAGAAAAGACAAAAGGGTATAATGAGGTATAAATAGATGGAATATTACGACCGATAATAACTAAGTTAACAACAGATTTAGGGAAAATTAGTGATACTGTTATGTCTATTATTGAACTGGGGAATTTTTACAAGGTTATAAAGAGAGAGGCTTATAAACTCATTAAGCACGTCTATAATGTATGTCTAATTAATCACCGTCTTGGTTTATTCACCGATAATAATTTTATAGCGGAATTAAGAAAATTACCTTCTTTCTATGAAGTTGTTTTTTATGTGATGAAATTGGAGTAATTAATGAAACCAGAGGTGATGTAAACGTAGATAAACTAGTAACAGGTTTTTGTATGTATTTATATTATTAATGTTATACTTATTTGATTGACTTTTCAGGTGCCGATTTTATTCGGCACACAGCATTTTATACCAGTTATCATCTTTTCTAGTGAAATAATCGTTTACTAATTAATCAAACAACCACAATTTTTGCGCACAGGTTAATAGTGATTAATCCTGCATCCATGAGCTTTTTATGGTCTTTTTGTCTATAAAACGTGCGAGTTGTCATGTTTTTGTGCTAACTATGTTAATTATTAGTTTCCTTTGTGTTTTCCTGTTGTTTGTGACATCTGTTGAGATCTTATTGACGCAAGAGACAACAGTTGTTTAATTGATAAGCTGAAAATAATAAACAAAACCTAAACAGCGCAGTTTCTGACAGAAAGTGCAGATTCTGACTGTACACAACACCACCACAAATGGAGTGCAAGAAAATGACAACTTTCTCTAAAGGGGCGAAGTTATTGAAGCTAGGGGTCAGCTTAGTTGCATTGGCAGTAACCGCCAGCGTTCAGGCAAAAACATTGGTTTATTGTTCCGAAGGCTCACCGGAAGGCTTTAATCCTCAATTGTTCACTGCTGGCACAACTTATGATGCCAGCTCCAGACCACTGTATAACCGTTTGGTTGAGTTCAAAACAGGTACAACTGAAATTATCCCGAGCTTGGCTGAAAAATGGGATATTAGCGATGACGGTAAAGTTTACACTTTTCATCTGCGTAAAGGCGTTAAATGGCATGAAAATAAAGAGTTCAAACCCACCCGTGATTTTAATGCTGATGATGTGATCTACACTTTCATGCGGCAAAAAGATACAAGCCATCCATACCACAAGGTGTCAGGCGGCAGCTATGAATATTTCATTGGCATGGGTATGAGTGAGATAATCAATAAGGTTGAAAAAGTAGATGATTATACTGTGCGGATTGAACTGAGCCGCCCGGAAGCACCATTCCTGGCTGATTTAGGTATGGATTTCGCCTCTATTATGTCAGCAGAATATGCAGATAAGATGATGAAAGCCGGTACGCCAGAGAAAGTCGATCTGAATCCAATTGGTACAGGCCCGTTCCAGTTGGTGCAATATCAGAAAGATTCTCGCATTCTGTATAAAGCCTTCAAACAATACTGGGGAGATAAAGCCAAAATTGACCGGCTAGTTTTCTCTATTACTCCTGATGCATCCGTTCGTTATGCAAAATTACAGAAAAACGAATGTCAGATCATGCCATATCCAAATCCAGCAGATATTGCCCGCATGAAACAGGATAAAGATATCGTTTTGCTGGAACAGCCTGGTCTGAATGTCGGTTATGTCGCTTTCAACGTCACTAAAAAGCCATTGGATAACGTTAAAGTTCGTCAGGCGTTGACGATGGCAGTCAATAAAGACGCTATCGTTGAAGCGGTTTATCAGGGCGCGGGTCAGAAAGCTAAAAATCTGATCCCACCAACCATGTGGGGTTACTACAATGATCTTAAAGATTACCAGTACGATCCAGAAAAAGCGAAACAGCTCCTAAAAGAAGCAGGGATGGGAAGTGGTTTCACCATTGATCTGTGGGCAATGCCCGTACAGCGTGCATACAACCCGAATGCCCGTCGTATGGCTGAAATGGTCCAGGCTGACTGGGCAAAAATTGGTGTTAAGGCCAAAATTGTCAGCTATGAATGGGGCGAATATTTGAAGCGAGCTAAAGATGGCGAGCATCAAATTGTGATGATGGGTTGGACGGGAGACAATGGTGATCCAGATAACTTCTTCGCAACTTTGTTTAGCTGCGCAGCCAAAGAACTAGGTTCCAACTACTCTAAATGGTGTTACAAACCGTTTGAAGATGTTATTCAGCCAGCCCGAATCGTTGCTGAGCATGCTAAACGTGTTGAGCTTTATAAACAGGCTCAAGTTGTGATGCACGAACAGGTTCCGGCCCTGATTGTGGCTCATTCCACGGTGTATGAACCCACTCGTAAAGAAGTTAAAGGTTATGTCGTTGATCCTCTAGGCAGACATATTTTCAGCAACGTGTCTCTCGAATAATCCTGTTCTTACTTAAGGCGTTTATTAAATTGTGAGCCAAAGGGGGAAAGTCCTCCCCCTTATCAAGCCAAACGGCCTGAGAGCTGTAACCGGCATTTAAAAAAGAGAGTTCGGGATATGTTGCAGTTCATACTCCGACGTCTGGGGTTGGTAATCCCAACGTTTATTGGCATTACTTTACTGACTTTTGCTTTTGTCCATATGATCCCCGGCGATCCGGTGACCATTATGGCCGGGGAACGTGGAATATCGGCTGAGCGCTATGCCCAGCTAATGGCCGAAATGGGGTTGGATAAACCACTTTGGCAGCAATACTTTCATTATGTAAGTAATGTGTTACATGGTGATCTTGGTATCTCCATGAAAAGTCGTATCTCTGTGTGGGAAGAGTTTGTTCCCCGTTTCAAGGCAACTCTTGAACTGGGGATATGCGCTATGTTGTTCGCTATTGCTGTCGGTATTCCCGTTGGTGTCCTGGCGGCAGTAAAGCGGGGTTCTGTTTTTGATCATACTTCGGTAGGCCTTTCTCTAACCGGATACTCTATGCCGATCTTCTGGTGGGGGATCATGTTGATCATGCTGGTTTCTGTTCAGTTGGATCTGACACCAGTATCTGGTCGGATAAGCGACAGTGTTTTCCTTGATGACAGTTATCCACTAACAGGTTTTATGCTAATCGACACACTATTCTGGGGTGAAACCGGTGATTTTAAAGATGCGGTGATGCATATCATTTTGCCTGCCGTTGTCTTGGGGACGATTCCACTGGCGGTGATTGTCCGTATGACCCGATCTTCTATGTTGGAAGTACTAGGTGAAGATTATATCCGTACTGCACGCGCTAAAGGTTTGAGTCGTATTCGTGTGATTGTGGTCCATGCGCTTCGCAATGCATTGCTGCCGGTTGTAACCGTTATCGGCTTGCAGGTGGGCATTATGCTGGCGGGGGCGATCCTGACTGAAACTATTTTCTCTTGGCCGGGGCTTGGACGCTGGCTGATCGATGCCCTTCAACGCCGGGATTATCCGGTGGTTCAGGGAGGCGTATTACTGGTGGCGATCATGATCATCTTGGTTAACCTGATAGTTGACTTGTTATATGGCATCGTTAACCCGCGTATCCGACATAAGAAATAGGGAGCACATTATGTCTCAAGTGATTGAGCCTGCAAACAGTGCGCCGAAGATTATGACGCCGATGCAGGAGTTCTGGTATTACTTTAAGCGCAATAAAGGGGCTGTTGTCGGTCTGGTTTATATTGTGCTGATGTTGTTGGTTGCTCTGTTGGCTGGGGTGCTTGCCCCACACGGTGCGGCTGAACAGTTCCGCGATTCTTTGCTGACGCCGCCGGCATGGCAGGAAGGGGGAAGTTGGCAGTTTATTCTGGGTACTGATGATGTTGGGCGTGATTTACTTTCACGTCTGATGTACGGCGCTCGGCTTTCATTGCTGGTAGGTTGTCTGGTGGTGGTGCTATCCCTGTTGATGGGGGTTGTTCTGGGAGTGCTGGCGGGTTATTTCGGTGGTGTGGTGGATATCATCATCATGCGTATCGTTGATATTATGCTGGCATTGCCAAGCCTGTTGCTGGCTTTGGTGCTGGTGGCGATATTTGGGCCATCCATTGTCAATGCTTCACTGGCGTTGACCTTTGTGTCTCTGCCACATTACATCCGTTTAACTCGTGCTGCGGTGTTGGTAGAAGTTAACCGTGACTATGTGACGGCTTCACAGGTGGCGGGAGCGGGTTCCATGCGCCAGATGTTTATCAATATTCTGCCTAACTGTCTGGCGCCGCTGATTGTGCAGGCTTCTCTGGGTTTTTCTAATGCCATTCTTGATATGGCTGCTTTGGGTTTTCTGGGGATGGGGGCGCAGCCACCCACGCCGGAATGGGGAACAATGCTGTCTGATGTATTGCAGTTTGCACAAAGTGCCTGGTGGGTAGTGACGTTCCCGGGGGTGGCGATTCTGCTGACAGTGTTGGCGTTTAACCTGATGGGCGACGGTTTGCGTGATGCACTTGATCCTAAACTCAAGCAGTAGTGAGGTGGCGAAATGGCACTGTTAAATGTAGAAAAATTATCGGTTCACTTCGGAGACGAAGAGGCACCATTCCGCGCTGTTGATCGCATCAGTTACCGGGTGGAGCAAGGGCAGGTTGTCGGGATTGTTGGAGAATCTGGTTCAGGTAAATCGGTCAGTTCATTGGCTGTAATGGGATTGATTGATTATCCGGGTAGAGTGATGGCTGACAAGCTGGAATTTAACCAGCGTGATCTGACCAAAATTTCCGAACAAGAACGTCGCCAACTGGTTGGTGCGGAAGTGGCAATGATCTTCCAAGATCCGATGACCAGTTTGAATCCCTGTTATACCGTTGGGTTTCAGATTATGGAAGCGCTGAAAGTGCATCAAGGCGGCAATCGTCGTACTCGCCGCCAGCGGGCGATTGATCTATTGACTTTGGTCGGTATCCCGGATCCTGCATCGCGTCTGGATGTGTATCCGCACCAATTATCGGGTGGTATGAGCCAACGGGTCATGATCGCAATGGCGATTGCTTGCCGGCCAAAATTACTGATTGCTGATGAACCGACAACCGCTTTAGATGTCACCATTCAGGCGCAGGTTATTGAACTGTTGTTGGAGTTGCAACAACGGGAAAATATGGCGCTAATATTAATCACCCATGACCTGGCATTGGTTGCAGAAGCCGCTCATCATATTATCGTGATGTATGCCGGGCAGGTGGTGGAATCCGCCAAGGCATCGGAAATCTTCCGGGCACCACGTCATCCGTATACTCAGGCGTTGCTCCGGGCATTACCTGAATTTGCTACGGATAAATCCCGTCTTGCTTCTTTACCGGGTGTTGTGCCGGGGAAATATGACCGGCCTATCGGGTGTTTACTGAATCCACGTTGTCCATATGCAAATGACCATTGTCGTCAGGTGGAACCGGAATTAAGAACGGTGGGAGAACGTCAGGTGAAATGCCATATACCGTTGGATGATGCGGGGAGGCCGACAGTATGAGTGAGTACCTTTATCCGGCGCAGCAAGTATCCACTGTGCCGTTATTAAAAGCGACAGATCTGAAAAAATATTATCCGATTAAAGGGGGGCTCTTTTCACCTGCTAGAACGGTAAAAGCGTTGGATGGGGTCTCTTTCGAATTGGAAAAGGGAAAAACGCTGGCAGTTGTTGGTGAATCGGGGTGTGGTAAATCCACGCTGGGGCGATTGCTGACGATGATTGAAAAGCCAACCGACGGGGAGCTTTATTATCAGGGGCAAGATCTGCTGGTACCCAATAAAGATTCTGAAAAGCTACGTCGTCAGAAAATCCAGATTGTGTTTCAGAATCCTTATGGTTCACTTAATCCGCGTAAGAAAGTTGGGCAGATCCTGGAAGAACCTCTGCGGATCAATACCAAGTTGAACGCACAGGAACGTAAAGAGAAAGTGTTGCAGATGATGGAAAAAGTGGGGCTAAAAACCGAACACTACAGCCGTTATCCGCACATGTTCTCCGGTGGTCAACGCCAACGGATTGCGATTGCTCGTGGCCTAATGTTGGACCCGGATGTGGTGATTGCGGATGAACCGGTTTCTGCGTTGGATGTCTCGGTGCGGGCGCAGGTGTTGAACCTGATGATGGACTTACAACAAGAGTTGGGACTCTCTTATGTCTTTATTTCCCATGACTTGTCTGTGGTTGAACATATCGCTGATGAAGTGATGGTGATGTACCTCGGTCGTTGTGTGGAAAAAGGCCGTAAGGAGATGATTTTCAGTCATCCACGTCACCCCTATACACAGGCATTATTATCAGCAACGCCAAGGCTGAATCCTGAATTACGCCGTGAACGGATAAAATTGACCGGCGAATTACCAAGCCCAATGAATCCACCGCCCGGTTGTGCATTTGCCGCTCGTTGTCGCCGGGCACTTAGCATTTGTACTCAGTTTCAGCCAAAATTGAATCAATATAGTGATCAACTGATTGCCTGTTTTGCGGTTGATCAGGATGAAAATGTTGCGGTGGAATAATTGGTTGGCAATTATTCAATAAAACATCTTTGGTGATAATGGGTTAGCCATTATCACCATTTAAATATTTACTTATATTTCTGATAGCCACCAAAGGCAATTATTTCAGAAAAATAACGACTTGGATAAGTGAAACAGGATCGCTAGCGATAAAATCAAGTATACTCAATTCCATTGATCACGTGTTATAACTGCGATATCCACAGGCATTGGTTTAAGTAAAAATGAAATTGCGCGTCAAACGTTCGTTAACCATTAAACAGATGGCCGCAGTGACCGGCGTCACGCTGGTGACCATTGCTATTTTTATTACGATCCAATTGTGTCATTTTATACAGCAACGTAAAGATGATTATGTCAGCCAGCTTAATAATGCGGCAGCTCAGGTACAGGCACCTTTAACGGAAGCACTACTTAATTCCGATCTCAGTAAAGCAAAAGAGTTGCTGATAGGGCTGCGCACTGTAGGTATTTTAGGACGTGCGGATGTGGTGTTACCGGAGGATATCCGGGTGATACGATTGAGCTTTGCTACCCATCGCTCGATCCCCGAACTGGCTAAACGTGTTTTTGGGATCCCTGTGGAAGTGAGTATTCCTCTTCATGTTTATGGTTCAGTATCGACAGATGCTAAACCGCTAGGGCATCTGATTTTGCAAGTGGATTCCAACCGAGTATATCGTTTTGTCATTAATACGTTGGCGCTGATGCTGACAACTTATTTATTACTGGCCCTTATCCTTACGGTGTCGATAAGCTGGTGTATCAACCGGATTGTTGTGCGCCCATTACGAGACATTGCGCGGGATCTTAATAACGATCAACCATCAGAGCCAATGGCTTGCCCTAAATACCATCAGGATGATGAACTGGGTATGCTGATCAGGGGATATAATCGTCAATTTAATAAACATAAACCTCCGTCATCATGAAACCATTCATGGCGGTTTGAGGTCTAATCCTCAGTTATAATCCTGACAGGATTTCGCCTGCTAAAATTCAGGTTTTTGCTTTTTCTACCGTTATTATTGGTCGAAGGGAACATATTCTGTCATCAATGGTTAAACCTTCGAAGGCTAAAACCAAGGATAGACATTTATAGGGGTTCACATGCAGGGTACGAAAATTCGTTATTTTATTGGTGGGATAATGCTGGCAGTTGCGGGCCAGACGCAGGCAGAAGCCTTGCAGCCTGACCCTGCCTGGAAACAAGGTAAATTGGAAAACGGTTTTAACTGGCAAATTTTGCAGACGCCACAACGTCCTAACGACAGAATACAGTTGCGCCTGGTCGTGAAAACAGGGTCACTGGCGGAGAAAACCCAACAAACGGGTTATACCTGGTTGATTCCGAAAGTCGTGCTCTTTAGTAGCAAAAGCTTATCTTCTACCAAATTAGAGCAGTTATGGGACAGTGCTATTGATCCAAAATACCCGCTGCCTCCAGCTATTGTTTCATATGATTTCACACTCTATAGCTTGAGCTTGCCACATAATCGGTCTGAACTACTAAAAGATGCATTGAACTGGTTGGCTGATGCAGCGGGCAAAGCGGTATTTACACCTGAGACTCTACAACATGCCATGAAAATGGCTGATACATCCGTTGCAACCTATCC
This sequence comes from Photorhabdus sp. RM71S, assembly GCF_042879355.1. Classification (NCBI taxonomy): domain Bacteria; kingdom Pseudomonadati; phylum Pseudomonadota; class Gammaproteobacteria; order Enterobacterales; family Morganellaceae; genus Photorhabdus; species Photorhabdus sp. RM71S. Next base: position 153,043 of record NZ_JBHFKV010000006.1, read on the forward strand.
TCCAGATATACAAGATCCTGTGTGGCGTAGACGTTTGAAAGGTTCAACGCTGTTAGGGCATGATCCGGCGCAAAACGCGCCTCAGCCTATTGATTTGGAGAAGCTTAAGCAGTTTTACCGGCAATGGTATACCCCTGACATGATGACGTTATACGTTGCGGGCCATGTGGATAGCCGTACTTTGCCGGAGAATATCAGCCAAGCGTTTTCATCATTGAAAGGTAAACGTCATACTCCGGCCACCATTGCAGCGTTATCGCCGATGAAACCGGAGACCATAGGGATTATCAGCGATAAAAAGAAAGAAGATACTTTATCCTTGATTTGGGATCTCAATTGGCAGCCGATTAATGATTCACATGTGCTTAATCACTATTGGATTAGTGATATTGCCCGCGAGGCAATTTATCGCTATCTGCAACTTGGGTTGGAAAGAAAAAATGATAAAGCGTTGAAATTGGGGCTGGATTGTAAAGTCCAGTATCATCGTGCGAGTTGTGCCCTGAATCTCAACACGGCAGCTGGTAATTTAAAACCCGCAATGGAGTATCTGGCGGCTGAATTGGTCACACTACGCGATAAAGGATTGCCGAAGGGGCAGTTTGATGAGCTATATGCGCAAAAACAAGCACAACTCAGCCAGTTGTTTGCCATGTATGCTCATACCAGCACGGATATTCTGATTAATCAGCGCCTTTTGTCCCAACAGAGCAATGTGGTGGATATCGCTCCTGAACAATATCAGCGTTTGAGACAAGCATTTTTAGCTTCATTGACTCCTGAAATGCTTAATCGTGAGTTGAAGCAGATCCTTTCGCAAGAGGTTGCATTTATTCTGATTCAACCGAAAGGGGAAGCGGAGATGGATGTCGACCAGTTAAGAAACAGCTTTAATCAGATTATGTCGCTGACGCCACATAAGGATAAAGTTGACATTCCGGCACAACCACCGATATCTAAGCCTGATGCAAAAGCGTCTTAAAGAGGTAAAAGGGCGGGTAATACCGCCCTTCATCATTGGAGACTACTTTTTAGCTTCAGCTCTAATTTCAGTCACATTCTTACCGCCGATTCCCCAATTATCAGTATCGACTTCATCAATAATGACAAAAGTTGTCGCCGGATTTTTTCCCAATACATCGACCAGTAACTGAGTAGCACCTTCAATTAATTGTTTCTTTTGTTCTGCTGTAGCACCTTCACGGGTAATTCTGATATTAACAAACGGCATAAATAGCTCCTTATTCATTGGGTTATTATTAGCAGATCGCTCTGCCAGGGCACATTTATTCGGTATTTTTATAATTATTATCCGCAGTGGCTATCCAGGCAGCGCAGAACAGCGTTAGGCGGGCAAAAAGATAAAAAAATGTCATCAGGCCGATAACAGAGCCAAATGCGGCGCCAGAAGGGGAATTGGCGAGACGTGGTAACGTCATGGTCATAATATATTTGATCACTTCAAAGCCTATTGCTGCCATTAATGTCCCTCTCAATAATGCTTTACGTTCTGGCTGGTGGCGAGGCAATACCCAGAATAGCCATAGGAAAAGCAGATAATTGGCTGAAATAGAAATGGCCAATCCAATCAGGAACCAGGATGGACGCAGCCATTCAATGCCATCTAATCCTAACATCTTAACAATGGTTGCTTGGGCGGAGCCTGCGATAGAGGTCAGTGATAGCGTGATTACCAGTGCTAATAATAGCCCAATTAGAGAAATAGCATCACGAAGATATTTAAAATAGATCTTCTCGTTATCTTCCTGATTTCGCATCCAGACAGGGTGGAATTGGGCAAGAATGGCCTGACGTAAATTACTGACCCAATTCACACCGGAATACAGCGCAATTGCCAAACCGGTCAATCCCACGGTAGTACGTTGTTTAATTGCCGTATCGACACTATTTTTCAGTGTATTGGCAAGAGTCGGATCACTAATACTGTTGGCGATACCATTAATCAGTTTTGCCAGCAAATCGGGATTAGAGGCCAGAATAAAACCGGCAATGGCGAAAGAGAGCATCAGGATTGGAATAAGTGATAAAAAGGAAAAATACGTTATTGCGGCGCCAAACTGATTACCCATCCGATCATTAAAACGCAGCGTTGCACGGATAAAGTGGGCGATAATAGGAATATTGCGGATATAATTTCCTACTCTGACCGTCAGAGAAATCGCTTTTTTACCGTGGTGAATGCCTTTCTCCAAAGGTGTTCTGGATAACCTTTCCTGCTGATGTTGGGTTGTTTCCTGTTTTTTTGCACGCTTTGGCATGTATAGCCTCAAATAGTTACCTTGTATGAATATGAGCCATCTCATCATGCCATACTTCTACGATATTATTCCGTTGTCAAATCTGGGGCACTTGTCACAGTGATATGCCATCAGCCTAACGAGGAGAGATTTTCCGGACGATAGTCACGGATAAAACTTAATCTTTCATTAATTCTTTCTGAGAAATTAAATAAAAGTGAAATAGCTATTATTCTACAACGTGAAATAGCTAAAGCTGAAAGGGATAAAGTACTGAGTGATAAACATGAGTTTGATGATATTTATTTATCTCAGCCGATTTATAGGCAAATGTATCATATAATATTTACCAATAAATCTAGGGATAAACTCAGTTTCATAACAACGACTTTAGCTTCAGATGATGAATGTTCTATCGGTATAGAAAATATTTATCAAATTTCAAAGGAAATAAAAAAATATTGATGCTGGATTTATTTAAAAGCCGCTTTCATTGTGGCGGCTTATTATTTGACAATTCAAAGTATAAGGCGCACTTGTATTGAGTTGATATCCATATTGGGTGGAATAATTCTTTCTGAATAAGAAATTATTATGTTTTTATTTTACAACAAATAATTAATTTGGTCATTATTCCTTATTCATGCGTAGTGAGTACTCTCTGATTAAACATTTTCATGATTAGGTATATTGATATGCTGATAATCATAAATAAAAACACTTTTAACGAAAAATTATATATAATAATGCTGGGTAAATATGAGATTGATATCCACATTAACATTGAAATAGCTATTAAGATAATTGAAATTAATATTTTGTGTGAGGTTTTTATCTTTTCGTTAGAGTAATTAATATCCTCTGGTTTATATTCGCTTATCAATATATTAAATGCTCTGCTAATATTAACAGATATGCTTATTAACGTAGTAACTAGAATTATTATCATAACGTAATCCACATATCTAAATAATGGATTATTGAGATTAAATACGGTCATAAAAATAATATATGCAATGAATATATTTGAACAAATAATTTCTTTCCTAAATGCTCCTTTTATTCTAATCTGTGACTGACTGCCTATCCCAATAAGGCTATTTTATTTGCCATTTTGAACCTGGGCAGTGCTCAAAATCCTCACGTACTACGTGTACGCTCCGGTTTTTCCGCGCTGTCCGTGTTCAAACTGCTTGCAACAATTACGCCTATTGGAATAGGCATTTATAGTAGTTCTTATGTTCTAAAGTTTGCTTGTAAATTCTAAACATCATTATATTCCCAAGTCATTTGTTGATTTTTTAACATTATAAAAAACCATTAATATGGTCAATGAAAATTATTAAGATATTCGATATGAATGAAAATAAAAAGATCCCTCATTTGAAGGATCTTTTATAAAAGAACAAATTAATCAGGTTTACGATTGATTATTTCGCCATTAATCGTACTACTTTCGGTTTCATTACTATAAGTTTTCACCAAAGGTATTTTGCCGGACAATACACCTTCCTGAACTGCTTTAACTATTCCGCTCACAGAATCAGGTAATGCAACGTTACCGCCTTTACTATTATCATAGCTAGTAACAGATTGTTGTTCCACATTTTGGGTATTAAGAATGACATTGCCTTTCTCGCTACCAATCTGCCCGCCAATCAGATGGGTATTTCCTTTTACATCTAAATTAACCCCTTGATTACCGGAAGTAACTGATTGTTCGCCGATATTTTCCCGATCTTTAATATCAACATTACCTTTGAGTTTTCCTGTAACCCCATTAATCCCTTTAATATTATTAAGACTATTAAATGCAGAGGTTAATCTGTCCTGCCATCCTTTCGGTTGTGGCTCTTCGGTTGGGTTTTTAGATGGATCATCTTTCAATATCTCATCTTTCGACACATCGTCTTTAGGCGAATCATCCTTAGTTGCTTCGTCTTTAGGGATATCGTCACTTTTCACTTTGGATTCTTTCGTGTAGTTAATGCCAGCATCAACACCGGCATTTAACCCATGTTCAGTATCCTTACGGCTTTCAACTCGTAGATCACCACCAATACTGCCTTTTACCTGATCCGCCTCTATTCGTGTTCCGGCAACTGTCGTATCACCGCCGCTGTTGATCACGACATTTTCACCTTTAATATGGCTATTACGTTGGGTTGTTGCTTGCAGGCGATCAATCCCTACTTTGACTTCCCCGCCAAGGCTCTGTTTTGTGGTGGTGGTTGTACTGTCATCTTCCGCTTTCTTGATCGAGCTTGTATTCCCCCCATTGCCTTTCAGGTTAAATTCCCAGCTATCGTTGTTAACGCGGTCCTGAGCAGATACCAGTTCAACATTACCTTGTTTAGCGTTCAAGTCGATTTGCTTACCGGTCACTTGAACACCTTGCAACGTCAAGTTATTGCCCGCACTCAGGTTGACACCTCGCTTACCGCCAATTTCACTTACCTGAGCTGTGGTACTATTTTTGCTATCTGTGTTGTAACCGCCGCCAAGACCGATATGAACATTCTTGCCCTCTGGCGAGTTTCCCCCTTTAGCAGATGCTTCTCCGTTATAACCGGTTGCTGTTTTCGTCGTGCTATTGGTGGCATTATCAAAACGGATATCACCTTTAGCATCTATATTGGCTTTGCCAGCGCCAGTATTCAGAGATGTGCCTTGATATTCAGCGTCCCTTTCGACACGGATATTAATGTCATCCGCGGCGGTAATCCGGCTGGTTACTGCTTCGGTTGTCGCGGTATGGCTGCTTTGTGTGCCGCCTTTGCCTTTACCATTACCGGAGATATCTTCACCGGTGGTGGTATAAACACGTAGGTCAGCATTGCCGCGGGTTTCACTGTGGCTGCTTTCGTGGTGATTCTGTGCTGCTTTACTGTTATGGCTACCGGCAGTCAGTGTAACGTTACCTTTATCAGCACGATATTGAGTACCCTGATCATACAGTTCGCCATTGGTTCTGATAACAATATTGCTGGCCTGAACAGAGGTCACAACTGCTTCGGACTTTTTATCTGTGGTCTGGATGCTACTGCCGTTGGCGGCAATATCCGCGCCGAAATTAGGTGTGCCTTTTTTGGTTAAAGTGCTATCCAGCGCAGACTTAGCGGGTTCTTTAACCACTTTCTCAATTGGTCGAGTAACAGCGCTATAATCGACATTGACGCCAATATCCGTGCCAGCCTGTAGTTTGCGATTGGTATTTGATTCCGTATTCGATACGGCCAGATTGCTTACCTTACCTGCCTCAGCAGTATAAGTGCCATTGACTTTATGGTTCGCCCCTTCCTGAACCAATTCGCCGTTGGTTTTAATGTTCAAATTACCTGCGATTTGAGAACCGGAAACAACGGCAGTCGTACTGGTATGATTGTTATTGTTACCTTCATAGTTACCATGAATACCAGAACCAAATTTATCAACTCCTCCGGTAAGGTAACCCCCAACGTACGTTTTACTCTGAGATTTCTCTTCGGATTTTTTATTATCCGCAGCTAACAGATGAACATTCGCGCCGGTGATCTTAGTATCACCTGTAGTCGTCACCAGATTAGAACCACGCAGGGTGACATCTTTATCAGCATCGATAGTCATGCTATCTCCACTCAACGTGGAAGCTTGCTGTGTTATCGTCTGATTTTTTTGACTGTTACTGGTATGCTCAATACCTATTCCGGCACGATACTGTTTATCCCCCTTTGGTTGGAAGTGGACTTGCGGCTCTAGATAGGTGCTTTGTCTATCAACCTGTTTTTGTTCGCCATAAGAGAGTACCTTGATATTACCGGATGTGTTCAGGCTAAGTGCGCCGGTACTTTGCACCTGGCTGCCAATAATATTGATATCTTCATCACTGAGTAATTTGAGATCTGCTTCAGAAACCAACTCGCTGCCGTGAGATTTCTGTTGCTGGCTATTGGTTCTTTTTGAACCGCTAGTGATGTTGAGTACAGTGCCTGTTCGCTCATCAACTTTGTGATTGATATGACTGACCGCATTATCGATGGTTAATTCGCCACTATTAGCATTTACAAAAGCCCCTTGGACCGCCTTCACTTTGCTGCCGGTAATGGCGATACCCTCATAGCCTGACAGCAATAAACGCCCATTGGCTGTCAATTCAGATGCATGGTTGGTTTCTTTCAACTCACTGTTGTCTTTATTCCCGCCGCCGCCGACACCTCCCCAGTATTTTTTATCATCACGTACAGCCCGGTTATCAGCCGTTTTCTGAACATCGATTTGCAGTTGTTTACCGGCTTCTAATGTCAGATTTTGACCTGCATGGACTTTCGCCCCAAGAATTTCAGCTTGAGTTCCTGCCTTAATATTAAGATTAGTTCCTGCTTGTAATTCACTGGCGATCAAACGCTCGGTCTGTTTACTCTCTTCCCAACTTCCGGTCTGCAATTTAGCCGTGTGATTTTTTTTGTGACCTGTTTCCGAGCTTTTTTCTGTCTCAGTCAGACCGGCAATTTGAATACCTTTTTTCGCTGTAACCGCTAGCTCACCTTTAGCATCTATTTTGCTGCCAAGGATCTTAACGTCACCTTTCGTCGCATTTAAGCTCGCATTTCCTTTGGTTTGGATATTGTTTCCTGCCTGATGCAGTTTTTCACTTTCCTGAGTGACCTCATGGCGCCAGGAATAACCCTGTTGGTTATTAATATTTTTAGTGGATTGCTTTAATTGTTGCCCATCTAAAGTGAGATTAGCACCACTCAGATTCACATCATCACCTACGATATCCGTGGCTGTAATCCGGTTATTACTATTGGCGACTAATGAAATATTTTTGCCTTCAAGCTTAGTACGAGTGAGTGACTGACTGCTTTTACTATCATTGGTATAAGAACCGCTGAAATAGCTTTGGTAATTATTGCTACCATCACGGCTATATGATGATTCGCTGACTTTACCTTTTACCTCAATATCATTACCCAAGAGATCAACATTCCCACCTCGTAGATGTGCTGCTTCTAAATTGAGATTGCCGTGGGAATCAACAATAATCTCATTACTGGCAGTAAGAGTACCTTGTAAATTAACTCCACTGCCTTTTGCGGTATTGAGTAGACGGATACGCCCGGCTTGCATACTCCCCAGATAATAGCTGTCTAGCACACCGGTTAACGCTTGCTGAGAATCAATGAGTTCTCCTGTGGCTGAGGTTTTATTTTCACCACTGATTGCATTAATCTCTTTTTGAGCGGTGACTGGGCCCCGGTTATCAATTTTCGGGGCGATAAGATCAAGGATCGCATTGGCGATTAAACCATCCGATTTAATTTTCAGGCTATTCTGATTGTTAAACGTACTGAAACCTTGCAAATTACCTTGTTCTACCAATGGATTACCCACAACCAGAGAAGCACGGTTAGTATTGATAAAACCACATCCATTACAGGTGATGCCGTTCGGGTTTGCCAGTACATAATCTGCTGCTATACCAAACACCTCCTGCTGACCTAATAACAGGGAAGGGTTCCTGCTGATAACTTCATTCAGAATCAGGCTAGCCGCTTGACCATTCAAATTAGGGTTAGCGGTAAGCTGCCCCGCCAATTGTGATTGCCCTTCCTCTAGCCCATTATTTAGAACGACGCCCATCTGGCCAACGTTGTAATCCAGATATTGGTTATGTGACAGCCCGGAAGAGGAGGGCGTCACGATATTCACAACCGTTGCTTTACCTTCGGCAGCGAAAATATCGGGATGGTGTGCTGGGTCGCCGCCGCCAACGATTTCACTGGCAAAACTGGTAGAACAAGAGACAAGAATGATTGCCATAGAAGCGGCGAGCTTGCCGGTAGGGGATAACCTGAATTTTTTATTTTTCATACATTAATCTCTATCTATTTAGTTATATTATTGTGTGTACAACGTTAGGTACTGCTTAAAGACCATCAAAAGGTGTAAGAAAAACGGACTAGCACCTGAATGGGCTCATCAGATGCTTGGCGATTGGAAAGTAACTTTCCTCGACTGGTTTCTAGATCGAATACCATGCTCTGGTATCTCAGCGTGGCGCCAGAACTGATTCCGGCGCTGCTTTGCCAGCCTTGTGGGCTGCGATATCCTTGAACCCGGCCAATATCAATACCGATACGCATTGATAATGTGCTGTTGGCGAGGGGAAACGTCCGGGACAGTGTATTTTGCAGATACCAGCCGTTATCCCCGGATAGCGTATTTTTGCTAAATCCCCGGACTGCATTCCGATCAGTGATATTCAGCCATTCGACGCCGGGCAGACCGCGGCGGTTGTATTGCCCATAAAACAGGTTATTGAGCTGATAAGGCGAGTTGAACAGCATAAAACGCTGATGTAGATTGACCATCAATTTGCCTTTGGTGAACTGCTTATCGAGATAAGCGGTTCCGGTTTGTGCTCCAAACCAAGACAAACCCTGTTCAACACTCAGATTGAGCGTGATTAATCCGGTTGGAATGATATGTAAATGATTAACACCGAGTTCAAAGACACTCAATGTTTGGCTACTGACACCAATCTTGGCATCGTTGATGTAATTATTGTAATTCTTGTAAGTTAATTGCCCGCTGACACTATTAATCTGAGATTGATTACGATAGAAGGCAAAATCGGAACGCATGCCGATTTGCTGAGTATCACCATAAATCTTTATCGTTCTCATTTGTAAATGGGGATGGCTGGCATATTGGGAATAACTACCGAACCCACTGAATGTTGCTGCGCCATAGGGCACTGAATAAAGCAGAGTATAAGCACGGCTATATCGGTTTGATGGGCTATCTAACGTACTACTGGCATTCAGACTGATGAAATCGGATAAACCAAATGGACTGTCAAAACTGGCATTGGTGCGGACCAACCATTTCCCAGTACTCTTTTGCCCATAATTATCAGTTTTGATATTCAATAACCAAGGCTTATTGCGCTGATTATGCAGTTTAATCACCGAACCGCCATTCACCGCTCCCGGTAAAATATCCAGGGTGGTTTTATTGGACTGTAGCCGGTTAGCCTGATCTAAACCCTGATCGAGTTGTGTGATATTGAGTGGTTGTTTTTCCAGACCGGGAAATAGCATCCTACTATTCACCCAGCGATTACCGCCTTCGATTTTTTCAATAAACCCTTCGATAACGTTTAGCCCTAACTCTCCATCGGTATTAGGCGCAATAAACTGAATACGGGCGGTGATATAGCCTTTACTGATATAAAGCTGAGTCAGTTCGTGGCTGAGCCGATTGATATCATGACTGCTGATACACGCCGGGGACAAAGCGCTGAGCGTACTTAAATCCCGAATTGAGAGCAGAGATATCCCTTTAAGGTAAACGCCGGTTAACGGCAGACATTGCTTAGATTCCGGCAATACCGACGCAGGCGTTGACTCAGGAACAGTATTAGCCTGCTGCTTTAATTGCTGATAGCGGCGTTGTTCTATCAGTTGGTTAATTTCCCTAGAACTATCTTGCAGAGTTCTTCTCGCTTCAGTCATTGGCAGATCATCATTTATCTCTGCTGGTGAGGCGATTATCTGAAAGGAAATACAACCTAATATGAGAATAGATATTCTTTTTATCATTAATTCACCGATAAGGATGATATTTTATTCCATAAAACATAAATATAGGGTGATAGCCTGATAGTAATGACATACATATTGGCTAATTTATTCGTTATTAAAGCACACTCCGGGTTATATCTTGCTCTGATTAGTGGATGACGTTTCTTTTATATCTCGATTTTCTATCAGAAATTTTAATTAGTTGGTTATTAGGATAATAATTAGTTAATAAGAGCACTTATTTTACGGCTTATTAATGAATTAACTTAAGTGGAATAAGTAACGGGTGGTGTTTTTTTAATAATAGATAAGGCTGTGCTAGGAAGATTTTTAAAGAAATTAAAGCTTAATCTAAGTAAGTAATAATAAGCTAAATTTTAATTCACTGTTATTTAGCTTGATAGACGATAATGTCAGATGTAATAGTTCCTGTAAGTTATTTTAGCTAAAGAAATAGATAATAGAAAGAATATCCTCTGAATTGATGACAGAATAATTGTCGGAAGATTGTTGAATTTATGGAGAGGAATAGAGTTTACTTGGGTGTTATAAGATTTTATTTATAAGGAAATAATATTATAATATAAATTAGTGTTTGTTACAGACATTTAAATAAATTGAAAAATAAAAATACTGGAAAATTATTTTGGTAATTTCCCAGTAGAAAATGACAATATACAAATGCTTAGCTATTAGTTACTTCAACATATGGATCATATCGATAATAACCTAGGAGCTTTTTACCGTCATAAGCGGCAAAGAACCATGTATATTGTTCTACACCTGGTTTATGAGCTGTTGCTTGGAAATAACTATCTTGAGATTCAACAAAAATTATCTTAGGTTCATCCTCATTTGCATTAATACCTGAAGGGACCATTGGAACTTTTTTGCCCATAGGGTTCTGTGACCATATTTGTGATGGGACAGAGATGACATCGTCTCCTATACTAAGCTTTTTGAATTTATACAATATAATCGTATAGTCGAAATTATTAGATACCGTTGTAGCCCTCCATCTAATATTTGCATTAATGGGAACAGTGACACGGGCACCAGATGAACTCGCCACTTTCAATCCGAACTCTGGAGTATAATTAGCTATATATACATGCTGACGGATAATTGTTGGATCTTTAGGGTCCAGAGAACTTTTAAGATTATTAGTACGAAGATATTCAATAATTGAATCAATATCAATAACAAAGGTTACATCAGCTGTAATAGAGTTCTTGGTTATAGCAATATCATCTTTACCCTGAATGACTTCACTCATCATAACACCTCTTACATATTTAAATTATTTATTGGGAATCGAAAGGTTATTTTGCTTGCTCATTATTATTATAATAACTTTCTTTTTATATAATTAACTATTAAAGTTGAAACAGCTACTGGTATAAAGCATAGTTTATATGGGAAAATTACTCATATATTTATTAGGTATTGCTTCATATAGTTCAATATTTTAGTTAATTTATTTTGTCAAAAAACAAAACATAAAAATTTTATATTAAGATATTAAATAATCATTTATATTTTATTGAGAGCAGTTTAAAATTCTTAATGTGGCTATAATATATTTTTATATATATTACTTTACCTGATTATTAAAATTTCAATCTTATTGATATAATTTCTTTTGTTTACGAAAAATACATTGTGGCTTATCAAATCTTGCTTCTGTATAACAGTAAATAATTATTTTCTTTATTAAGTGTAAATTTTGATACTATAATAAATATTAGGGTTCACTATCAATATTCTTAATTTTTAAGAGGACGTTGAATGAATATTTATCGACCATATACCTTACCCTATAATTTTCATAAATTAGACGTAGATGCACATTTTGTGGCTGAAATTTGTGAGCTTATTAACAAAATTTCGGGGTTTAGTTTGTTCTCCCTTTTATTAAAAGCGCGCTTTCCTATCTCTAACCGAGACGTGTATTTCTTTAATAATTATCATGAATCTTGGAGAGCCGTTTACATAGAAAAAAAGTATTGGATGATTGATCCAGTTCTAAATTTTCGACCTGTGCCGCCTTCTTTTTCAAAAATATGGGACTTGGATTTTTTTTCCAAATCTAATGGGCAAGAGCTTTGGTATGTGAATCAGAAATATGGATTTCGTTCTGGGATCACCTTTGGTCTTCCTGCATTTTCAGGAAGTTATGGAATATTTTCTGTTGCGGGAAAAGATGGGCCTATTGATAACGAGACAATGTATAAATGTAGTGGAGAAATTTTAGGAGTATATATTAGGATAATAAGATACTTAACATCACACACAAAGTATTTACAATCGTTCTATATCGATAATACCTCATTTTCACATAGAGAATTAGAAGTATTAAGGTATACCGCAGATGGGATGACATCAATTGAAATTGCATCAACCATTTGTGTCACTAAAAGTACAGTTGATTTTCACCTAATGAATATCGTTAAAAAACTGGATTGTAAGAATAAATTCCAGGCAATAGCTAAAGCTGCATTGCTTGGCTATATATAACTAATATAAATTTGCAATTATCAGATGATTATATTTTTTATCTTATAAATTAACTCAATGATTAATTCTATTGCTCAAATGGATTATTAGGAGAATTTGAACAAAAATTGAATTTTTACCTTCGTATCTTTATTGGTACCATTGTAAATAACCCGAATTCTGTTTAAACCGTCACTGAAAAATCGTCTTCTGAGTAGAAAACTTTCAGTGATGGTTTCTTCCATTTAAGGCAGTAAGCAATCAAACCGCCTAAAATGGTCAACATAAATCCTTTTATACTTCGGTGGCGCGAATGCTCTATTTGAGAAATGGTTTTTAATTGTCCATTAATTGTTTCGATGATAAAACGCTTTGATAACATTATCTTATTCCACTCAGCTTGCATACACGCTTTCATGTTTCGGCGCTTTTTCGTGATGAAAGCGATACCGGTTTGGCTAAATCGTCAGCGAGCTCCTGACTGAGATACTCCTTGTCGGCCGCGCAGGCCGCCGCAGAGATAAAAGAGGCGGTGTTGGAAGGTTCGTTAATCAGAAAAATCACCCAAGACTATTTTGATGTTGATGCAATGGCCAGCCATGCCAAATTATCGATGGCGGCAGATGCAGGTGCGTATTACCGTGCAAGGGAAATGGATTGCAAAATTGACGCCACGTCACATATGGAAGCGCAGGCTGCGGGGCAATTGCCGCAGGGGTTTCGGCCTGGAGATCAAGTCGTTGCCGATTACCAGCAGCGCAACCAACAAATTAAAGAAAGGTCGCAGCCTATGATTCGGCAACGTCACGCGGGGAATTGAACGTCATCTATCCCCGTTATCTTTCAAGCTGCCTCTTTGTTGGCTGCACTCGCTCACCCCGGTCACATCGTTATCTATGCTCCCGGGGATTCACTCCCTTGCCGTCGCGATGCATCTTGAAATCCATAGGGTATATCTTTATTGGGTAACACGATGTAAATGAGGTTAAGATTGACATGAACGGTATTACTATGCCACGATTCGAACAACCGATTCATTATTCTAAAACAATTTGCAGATTTCTAATTATATATCTCCAAGATTATATAATTATTTTTTCAAGACGGATTTTTATAAAGGTGCTTATTATATCATAAGTATCTTCTTTATGTATTAATAATAATCAGGAGAAATACAGTGGCTAATCTCAGAGAAATACTGATTGCCTTTGGTTGGGGTGGTATTGTTGTCGGGATTATGATGGGTGGGTTAATAGGAATGTATGCTTTTAAAGGGCCATTCCGTGCACCTAAAGGTCATGAGAGCTATACAGACTTAAATCGTAGGATGCTCAGGCTAGCTCATATTGCTTTTATCATGTTGCCGTTGATTTCTATGTTATACGGTATGAACATTGACGATTTACAGGTTCCTTATATTTACAAGTATTATGCAACAATCTGCATGATGATTCTTTCTATCGGGATCCCTGTATTATTGATTGCCTCGTGTTTTTATTTACCGTTCAAGTATGTTCAGGTTATTCCTTTTAGCTGTGGGATGTTTGCATTAGTTGTAATGGCTGTGGGCAGGGTGTCAGCCCTGTAATCTATTAATCGTAGTCTTTATATTGAGATTTTAATCATGGAAAAATTACTGAGTGCGCGTCAACTCGGCAGGGATGCTATTGTTGCAACCGTCGAAAATAACCAATATCAGCGTAATCATCAGTTTGCAAAGCGATTAATCGATCGCATTGAAGCGCACCCGCTGATGAGAAACCCAATTTTGTTAAAGATGAATAGAGGTGAGTTCGACATCAGCCAGATGAGGATATTCCATCTGGAGTTTTATCACGCCTTCGCCCAAGTATTTACCGATGCGGTGATCGAAGCGTTGAGCTCAGCAAAACAGCTGGAAGGGCGTTTGGGTGCGCGGGCAAAAATGGCAGCTCGTTTTTTGCTGCAAATTAACCTGTTAGATGAGTTAGGTTTCCACCCAGGAACAGGCTCTGACAGTGGCTATAACGGGCAACCAGAACTGGCTCACTATGTGCAGTTCTTCAACACCATCGAGCAATTGGGGATGAGTGAGAATGAGGTGAAAACCTGGTTTCCGATGTCCAGTTCAGTGGCATGCCGCGCGACATTTGAAAATGCCTACGGTGACTACCCTCAGTTGGTGGCACTATTAGCCGTTGCTGAAACAGTGTTCCACGACTTTGCTACTCCTTGGGCGAAAAGCGTGGGTGTAGCGACAGATATTGATGTGTCTACCGGTTATCACAGTATTCACGTAGAGACCGAAACCGGTGAATCAATTGAAGACGGTCATTCTGAGGATGCTTGGATCTTATTCTGTCAGGCGATTACCGAAGATCGCTTTGATGAAATGGAACAGCGAGTAGACCTGTGGCTGAAAGTATGGAATGACTTCTGCAACGATCTGCTGGCGGGTCGTGCTGCAAAATAATTTCAGGCTAATTTAACTTTTCATATATAAAGAATAAAGAGCTAATCATTATGCCGTCCCACCAGTTGTTTAACAGGGGATTTAACTCCTTCAACCAACTATTGCCAGAACTTGCTGTTCAACATACCGACAAGACGGCATTTGAGTTTTTACGAAGTTCTAGGGAGATACAAAATCAAAGCTATGGGCAATTGCACCAGTGCGCAGCATCATTAGCGAGTGCACTTCAGCAATATGGTCAGCGCGGTGATAGGGTTATTTTACTTTATCCGGACGGTGAAGATTTTATTGGGGCGTTTTTTGGCTGCCTTTATGCAGGGATGATTGCTGTCCCGGTCCCTATGCCAGCGAAATCCTCAGGAAATGCGTGGGAGCGTTTTATTGGCGTTTTACGCAATGCGAAAACAGAATTTATTGTAACAACCGGGAAAGGAACCGAAACGTTAATACAACTGACTTTACCGTCACCTCCACTTATTTTTACTTTTGATAAACTGGAAGCGATATCACTGCCTGCGGGATATCGCCTTCATTGTCTTGAACGCCATTTTGCTGGGGTATTTAATCCTGCGCAGATGACTGACACCGATCTGGCATTTTTACAATACACCTCAGGCTCCACGGGTACGCCAAAGGGAGTGATGGTTACCCACGGCAATCTGTGGGCAAACTCACAGGCTATTCACCACTATTTTGGTCATCACAGTGAAAGCCGCGGCATGATATGGCTGCCGCATTTCCACGACATGGGGCTTATCGGTGGACTGTTACAGCCCGTGTATGGGGCGTTTCCATGCCGGGTGATGTCACCGATGATGCTGATGAAAAACCCGCTTAACTGGTTAAAACAGATCTCAGAATATCGTGCGACTACATCGGGGGGTCCCAATTTCGCGTACGATCTTTGCGTGCGTAAAATTAGCCAGCAACAGGCTGAAGGTTTAGATCTCTCCCTCTGGGATGTGGCGTTTTGCGGGGCTGAGCCTATTCGTCCTGCTACATTGCGCCAGTTTGGTGAGCATTTTGCCCATACTGGCTTTCGCGCTAAGGCATTTTTACCCTGCTATGGCATGGCGGAAACCACGTTGATCGTTACCGGCATGGATAAAGGCCAGGGAATGGTCGTGACCAATGAAGATGAAAAAGATCCTGGTGTTGTCAGCTGTGGTCAGGCGTTGCCAAATACCGAGGTGCGCATTGTCAACCCCGTTAGCCTGCGTACGCTTGAGGCTGGACAAACGGGAGAAATCTGGTTGCGTGGGCCCAGCATTGCGAGCGGTTACTGGAATAATGCTGCTGCGACAGAAGCTACTTTCCATGCTCAGATCGAGAATGAATCGGCACACTGGTTGCGCAGTGGTGATTTGGGGTTCCAACAGCGAGGATCGCTGTACGTTACTGGGCGTGTGAAAGAACTCTTGATTGTCAATGGTCAGAATCATTACCCAACGGATATTGAGGAAACGATCCAGAACGCTGATGCTCTGCTGACCGATGCCACTGTCTGTGTTTTTGCCAGTGACATTGCGCAGACAGAGCAGGCCGTTGCCTTGCTGGAAATCCCGGAACGCGCCAAAGAGTCTGTTGATACAGCAGCGTTAAACGACCGCCTGAATGCAGCAGTGGCAGACCGGCATGGCATAACACTGGGTGAGTGGGTATGGGTTGGTCGACGGGCGATTCCACGCACGACCAGTGGCAAACTGCAACGAACTCGTGCCAAGGCAATGTACCAACAGGATGCATTAGTTGTGCAATGGAGCAGCCGAGCGGTTCAACCACAACCGGCCTGTACAGATGGTGGTATGTTTCACAGTGTGCCAGCGCTAGCGTCATTTATTGCAGGTATTATCAGTACTGCGGTTAACAGGACCGTTAACCAACAGCATTGGGATGATGCGTTCACGACATTTGGGCTGAACTCGTTGCAGGCCGTTGGTGTGATAGGTGAATTGGAACAGCATCTGGGCCGTGAGCTTTCTCCATCGTTGATTTACGATTATCCGACCATCAATAAACTGGCCATGGCACTGTTGCAGCCTGCGGAGCAAAAAGCCGCGGCTACGGTGGCTATCACTGACGATGCTATCGCGGTGATAGGAATCGGGGTTGAATTGCCGGGGCACAGCGGCGTTCAGGCGTTATGGTCGTTGCTACAACAAGGACAAAGTACGACCGGAGATATTCCCGCTCACCGTTGGGCGGGTTCGGCGTTAAGCGGTTTTAATTGTAAAGGCAGTTTCTTTGACACCGTAAGTGAGTTTGACGCTGGCTATTTTGGGATTTCGCCGCGTGAGGCTGAGTATATTGATCCGCAACATCGCTTGTTGTTAGAAACCGTGCAGCAGGCATTAACTGATGCGGGGTTAAAGGCTTCCGCCTTGCGGGGAAGTGATACCGGGGTGTTTATCGGTATCAGCGCCAGTGATTATGCTTTGCTCTCGGGCGATCGGGTTTCTGCCTATAGTGGGTTGGGTAATGCGCACAGCATTGCGGCTAACCGCATTTCCTATATTTATGATTTCAAAGGGCCAAGTGTCGCAATTGATACGGCCTGTTCCTCTTCTCTGGTCGCGATTGACGCGGCGATACAAAGCCTGCGTTCGGGGCGTAGTACGCTGGCTATCGCTGGCGGCGTGAACTTGGCTCTGACACCGCATTTACAGACCGTCTTTACGCAGGCGCATATGTTGGCACCAGATGGTCAGTGTAAAACCTTCGACGCACGGGCCGACGGATATGTGCGCGGTGAAGGATGTGGCATCGTCATTTTAAAACCACTGGCACAAGCACTGACCGATGGTGACCGGGTTTATGCCACTCTGGTAGCGAGTGCCATCAATCAGGATGGTCGTAGCAATGGGATCACTGCACCGAATGGCCTATCACAACAGGCGGTTATCGCACGGGCGCAGGCCGAGGCGGGCATCAATAGCAACCATATCGATTATGTGGAAGCACACGGTACCGGTACGGCATTGGGCGACCTGATTGAATTTCAAGCGCTGGAGGCGGTGTTCGCGCAACGCCATCAACCCGCAGCGGTGCAGGTGGGGTCGATCAAGACGAACATTGGTCATCTGGAAGTAGCCGCGGGCGTGCTTGGGGTTGTAAAAGTGGCCTTGATGCTGCACTACCAACAGCGTGTACCTCATTTAAATTTCAAACAAATCAATCCTCATATTGCCGCCATTAGCCGCCGAGTTTCGGTAGCGGGGAACCGCAGTTGTACATGGGAGTCGGCTGAGGGCCAACGCTATGCAGGCGTTAGTAGTTTTGGCTTTGGGGGAACCAATGGTCACGTGATCCTGCGTGACTGTCCGCAGGCGGCAAAAGGTGAAGAGGAAGCGTTACCGTTAACGTTACTGCTGGTGGCCTCGCATGAAGAACAGGGTTTTAACGCCCAGCGTGACGGTGTATACCGCAGCTTGCAGTTGCAACGTGATGCTGACGTCTCGGCGTGGTGCCGTCTGGTCAATACCCGTTATGACCACCCACTTTACCGTGGGTTTGCCTTTGGGGCCAACCGCCAGCAATTGGCCGAGAACCTGATGCAAATCAGCGGTAGCAAAGCGGGCAAAGCGCAGCCTCAGGTCTGGTTATTCCCTGGGCAGGGAACGCAACAAATTGGCATGGGGGCAGCCTTGTATCAGCATCTGCCATATTACCGCAAGTGCTTTGACCAACTGGCTGATACGGTTTTACAACGTTATCAAATCGATATCCGCCAGGCGCTACATGCCCAAGACGACAGCTGGCAGCGCTGTGCTAAAACTTGTCAGTTGTCCCTGTTTGTGTGCAGCTATGCCATAGCAGAGAGTTTGATGCAGCTCGGGTTACGCCCAGCGGCCGTGATTGGTCATAGCCTGGGTGAATATTGCGCCGCGGTTGTTGCCGGTCAAATATCGTTGGAGCACGGGCTGGCAATGGTTCACCAACGCGCCCACTTGATGGCCAGTCTGACCCAACATGGCGCGATGGCCGTGGTGTTCAGCGGTGAAGATGAGGTTCGTCGCTACATTGCCCCATGGGCAGGAGAGGTTGCCATTGCTGCGTTTAATACGCCGACGCTGACAACCATTACAGGGAGTACTGCGGCGATTGAAGCCTGTCTGAAAGACATTTCTGGGCTGGGCGGTCATGCCCGGCGCATTAAAACCGCCAACGCATTCCATTCTCACTTGATGGACCCCATCTTGTCAGAGTATCAACTCTGGCTAACGCAACACGTTGATTTTAAAAAAGGGAATCTGCCTTTCTACAGCAACCTTGACGGCAAGGTACGCCAATATACGACGGCTGACTACTGGGCCCAGCAAATTCGGCAACCGGTTCACTTTTTGCAAGGAATTTGGGCACTGTTTGAAGAAGAGAAATATACGTTTGTGGATCTGAGTGCAGACAGTTCGCTGGGCAAATTTGTTGTTGTGACAGACCGTGGGCAACACGTATTGGTCGCGGCTGACCATCGACATGAATATCAATCACTGCTGACGCTGCTTGGCTCATTGTGGCAACACGGGCATGACATCGAGTGGTACAAGCTGTACCTCGCAATGGGCCGTGAGGCGTTGACGCTGCCAGCCATCCAATTTTGTAAAAAAACCTACTGGTTGGCGGATGAAAAGTTAATGCAGCCATCATCTTCACATGAGGACGTTATGTCACAACACCACCAATTACGGAGCGAAATAAAAGCGATTATAGCCGGGTATCTTGGGGCACTGCCTGAGGATTTGGATGACGATCTGCCTTTTCTGGAAATGGGCGCGGATTCGTTGGTTCTGTTGGATGCAATCAATACCATTAAAGATCATTACGGGGTCGCGATCCCTATGCGCTCACTGTTTGAAGAGTTAAATACGTTGGATGCGGTGCTCCACTATGTCGTGGAGCATGCCCAGGTGACGGAACCCGTTGCTCCGGTCAATGAAAATCGCGGTGCTATGCCCGTTATGCCATGTGCAGAACCCACGGTAGTACCTGCATCGGTTCATGCGGGCGAACTCGGGGGGGCGGTATCGGTTGCGGCTCCTGAAGCACTGCAAGGCTTGATTGCACGGCAGTTAGAGATCATGTCACAACAGCTTCGCTTACTCAATGGCGGCATAGTTCAACCCGCTCCAGCCCTGCACGCTGTAGAGGCCAGTGCACCAGTGGCGGCACTCCCGCAGCCACTGGCGGCTAAACCTACGGTTACGGATAAGGCACAGACCAATGCAACACCGACTAAAGCCGGTGCGCACAACAGTTGGTTTAAAAAGGAAACCCAAAAGGCTTCGCTGGGGGCCGAACGTGACAGACATATTCAGCAACTGACTGAGCAATTTGTCAGGAAAACGGCAAGTTCGAAACATAATGCCCAACAATTCCGCGCCGTCTTGGCCGATAACCGAGCATCTGCGGGCTTCCGTTTATCCACAAAAGAAATGCTCTATACTTTGGTCGGAGTGCGTTCGCAAGGCGCCCGTATCTGGGATGCGGATGGCAATGAATACATTGACTTCACTATGGGATTTGGTGCCAACCTGTTAGGGCATGCGCCGGAATGCGTGCAGCAAGCCGTTGCCGCGCAGTTGTCCCAAGGTATGCAAATTGGGCCACAGAGCTCCCTTGCTGGTGAGGTGGCAACGCTGATCGCAGAGCTGACGGGTCAGCAGCGCGTGGCTTTCTGTAATTCTGGTTCTGAAGCGGTAATGAGCGCCGTACGCTTGGCGCGCGCTGTGACAGGCAAAAATAAAGTGGCGCTGTTTAGCGGTTCTTATCACGGTGTGTTTGACGGCATTTTGGGGCGCCAACAGGGAGGGGTGACACCAGAGCACGCGATACCTATTGCTGCCGGTACACCCGCGTCACTGGTAGAGGATCTGCTAGTACTTGAGTATGGCAGTGAAGAGAGCCTGGTACTGATTGCTAAATACGCCGATCAATTAGCAGCGGTCATCGTTGAGCCGGTGCAAAGCCGGTATCCCAACCATCAACCGCGCGAATATTTGCATACGCTGCGTAAGTTGACGGCTGAACACGATATCGCCTTGATGTTCGACGAGGTGATTACCGGTTTCCGTTTGGCTGCCGGTGGTGCACAGGTGTATTACGGCGTGAAAGCAGATATTGCTACCTATGGGAAAATTGTCGGTGGCGGTATGCCAATTGGTGTTATTGCTGGCTCTGCACGCTTTATGGACAGTATCGATGGTGGCTTCTGGCAATATGGCGATGAGTCTTGGCCACAGGCCGAGCTGATTTTCTTTGCGGGGACGTTCTCCAAACACCCGCTGACCATGGCTGCGAGCAAAGCGGTACTCGAATATATCAAGAACCACCCTGGACTCTATGACGATATCAACCAGAAAACGAACGACCTCGCGCAAACGCTCAACACTTGGTTTGCGACGACGGGAACTCCGATCGAAATTGTTTCCGCTGGCAGTTTGTTCCGTTTCAAATTTAGCGGTAACTACGACATCTTGTTCTATCATCTCATGTTGCGCGGCATCTTTATTTGGGAAGGCCGTAACTGCTTTGTGTCCACTGCGCACACCACACAGGATATTAAGCTGTTTATCACTGCGGTTAAAGAAAGCCTCAATGCCATGCGTGCCGATGGCTTCTTCGGTGAGGATGGTTTGCAACCTAATACGTCTTACCCTGCCACTGACCGCCAACAGCGTTTTACACTGCTGGCCGCTGAGGGGGAGTTGGGGCTACGTGCGGGTAACATTGGTTGCGTCATCGAAACGGCTCGTCAGATCGATAGTTCCATGATGCGCCAAGCCTGGACTTTATTGAGTGAACGCCATGAAGCACTGCGTATGCAGTTCAACGGCACCGGCGAGTTGCAGGTCATGGCATCTTGCGTAAGTGGCGTAGATTTTACCGAAGAATGCAGTGAACAGGCAGAAAATAATGCCCGATTGGCGGCGTTTGCGGCTCAATCGTTCACCTTGTTAACTGCTCCATTGGCTCGTGTATTACTGTTACGGCATGTCGGCGGCTCAACGCTGGCTTTGGCTGCGCACCATACAGTTGCAGATGGTTGGTCATTTATGGTGATGCTACGCGAACTACTCCATATATATAATTCCATCATGGCAGGGCAGTTGCCTGAACTGGCAGCAGCACCAAGCTATTTGCGCTTTATACATGCGGAAAAGACGGCAAATACTGCCCTCATTGCCCAGTGCTTGGCTAAACTACCAGCACAGCGTTTGAATCCTGCGCGTGCGTTACTGGTTATTCAGCAAGTAGCACCATATCAAGGTAAGCGCTTAAAAGGGGGAGTGGATTACCCAGGATTACCGTCTCAGTTACGGAAAGCTGCCGCAAAGCTACGGGTAACTCGTTTTGTGATGTTGAGCGCCTTGTTTGTGCTGGCCTTAGAGAGGTTTATTGGCCACTCTTTGCTGCCTGTCGCCGTACCGAATTCCGGTCGGGATTTTGAACGGAGTGAAGGGCTTGTGGGGCAATGTGTCAGTTTGATGCCGTTTTGTTTTGACAGCGCCGCCAGCTCGTCACTGTCTGAATTTGTTGCTGCGATACATCAAGCTGTGTTGGCTCAGCATGATGCGCCAGCATTACCAGCTCATTGTTTCCATGGCGAAGGCGCGCAATTCCCTGTGCTGGCCACGTTCAATATTGAACCTCATGCACCGCTGACTGAAATGCGCCAGTGGCAAGCTAGCCTGTCAATGCTGCCCGTCAGTGCAGTTGAGTTCCCGCTAATGGTGAACGTAGTGGAAATGGCTGAAGGGTTGTCAATCGAGCTGGACTATCAGGAGCGTTACTTCTCTGCGCATATAGCTGCTGAGCTGCTGGAACATTACCTGGCTGTGATCAATGTCTTGGCAGAGCAGGGCGTGGACGCAGTGAATCAGCAATTTTATTCACCTGCTGAAGTGGAAGCCTGATGAAAAAGCTGATGGGTATTGTACTGGTTATTGCTGCATTGGCGTATACGATCAATCTGCTGTTTGATGCGGGCGTTTTCTACAGCGTTCAAGATATTCACATGCAGCAGTGTAGAAAAATAGAGGGTGTCAACGGAGCTGAAGATATCGTGCCGTTGCAAGATGGCGGTGTGTTAATTAGCAGTCTTAACCGCCATGGTAATGCGTCAGGTGCCCTCTATTACTTACAACTGGGACAGGCTCCTTTGCTGCTGTCAGGCGATTATCCAGCGGAATTTTTCCCGCATGGTATAGACGTATGGCAACAGGAGGGAAACACCTGGATTTACGTGGTGAACCATCGTCATCAAGGGGACCGTATTGACGTTTTCCGTTTTGAACGTGCAGCAATGCGGCTGATTTATCAACCTGCGTTGTCACGCAGTGTTGGAAAAAATATCAATGATATCAGTATTATTGATAAAACCCACTGGTTGCTCACACGGGATCACGCGTATTCCGGTCTGCTCGGCCGCATTGAAGATTACCTGCGTTTGCCACTCGCGCGCGTATTACTGATCGATGATTCTGGGGTGCACACATTGCTCGATGGGTTGCACTTTGCGAACGGTATTTATTATGACCGACAACGGGAACGGCTATATGTGGCGGAAACCACAAGCGGTGCCCTAAGCAGTTGGGCATGGCAACCAGGTGGGACGGTACCTATATTACTGAGTCGGGTAACCGGCTTGCGCGGGGTAGACAATATTATGCCTGATGGAAAAAGGGACAGGTTATTGGTGGCCGCACACCCACAACTGCTGAAACTGGCGGCGTACCAAAAGGATGCGCAAGTGCGTTCACCATCTCTGGTCTGGCAGTTGGCGATTGCCCCAAATGGGGAAGCAGAACGCGCTCAGGTGATTCACCAAAGCCATGGCCAGATGTTGGCGGCAATCAGCGTCGCGGCACCGTTGGCTGGCCAAGTGGTGATGGGCAGTGTTTTTGATAATGGGTTGTTGATGTGTAGGGGAAACTAGCATGTTGAAAAAATAGTTCTCCCGCCGCTCGACCTTCACCGGCACGTTAGAGGGGCAGACGTTTACCTTGGCAACAGTTGAAACGGTACTCGAAAGCGCTCTGAAAGCTGGTATATCACTGCCTTATAATGTTGTGGTGAAGGCTCCGGTCTGGCGGCGGATTTGGGGTTGAAAATAACTCATGCCTTTTTGTCTTTCTTTATACCACACTGCATAACTCCTTTTTTAAACATAGAAAATATTGCTTCTAATTTAGCATCTTGATTAAAAGAAAATAAATATCGATAAATGCTTATCATATTTAACATGTCATTACATTCGTCATTTACTTCATTTGGAGAATTATCGTATTCTATGTTATCAACCAACCCTTGTTTCTTTCTTATAAGATATTATTTTCTTTTTCTCATATTTTCTTTAATTTGATCCTGGGTAGATATTTTTACTCTTATCAAGGATATATTTTGTTGCTTTTTTATAATCCTCATGAAGATAAAATTCAGATACCAGATCAGAAAAAAATTACTCCAAACCATATAGTTATCTGGTATATCTTGATCGAAAATAAGCTTTAATGCCATATATTTATTATCAATAATTTCATATTCATTAAATTCTTCAATAGAACCGGATAAAAAATCCGAACTTTTAAAAAATTCAACGGATTACATATAAAAACTTATTATCTCACCCATATTGAATTATCCTAAAGTTTTACTCCATAGATTAAAGATGCGTTGTCTTACTTTTTAATGTATGTCTTTCTCCAGGACATTAATATTATATATATCTTTGGATATAATAATATTGCCGTTTTCCATATCTTTTTTAGCTATATTTTGTGTGTGAGTCACTTGTTTCGATATGGTATCGATTGATTGATTTAAATTTATTTTATTCAGAGCATTGCATCAGTATACCCGTGATGATTACCTTGATGCCTTGCCATTGCACTAATCAGTCGGCGTTGGCGTGGCATGGGTATTCACCACGGTAAGAAAGAAGCCAGCCGGAAGCGATTCCGGCTTTTTACTCAGGGAGAAAACAGAATAAAATAGTTAAAATATAGCCTATGTATATATTTGCCATGAATTTTATATTTTTCTGTATTATTTCTTTGTTTATCTTCTTTCGTTTTTAATTTATATAGTTAATATATAGCATCAATCCTGTAGAATATTTATTTTAAGCATAAAAATAACAAAGCCGGAAAGATCACGGGGATCTTTCCGGCTTATTTTTTAAATGCTATATTATTAGGTGGGAAATTATCAGGGAATGACATGCATTTTATTTTCTTGGATAAAACACCTTCTAAAAAAGATGTTAGATTTTCTTGCCTGTATTCGACTTCTGGAGATCTTGAGGCAATAATTGCTATTTTCCATGAATCACCATTATCAGTCACTCCTATTGGAAGTAATCCATCTTTATTAGGATAAAGAGAAAACTGATAATAATCTTTATCATCCTCAATTAAATAATTAAAATCCTCAATAATCAAATCCTTCTGATTGAAGAAATTTAGATTATCATTTTCACTAAATGGATTAAATATATTAATAAAGTTAGCTATTCTTCCTGTTCCATAGCAATTTATGAACTCAATGAAATCATTAGGAAAATGGTAGTTATTATCTATCAATGGCCATTTCTCCTTTTGACCTGCTTCATTCGGAGATACAGGAGGAGGTAATATAGTTTTTAAATTAAATATGCTCATAGTTTGCATTCCTGGGGGATTAAGGACAATTACATGTATAAAGAAACCACCTGAACCTTCAGCTTTTATTGTAACTCCAGCCGGAAGCGATTCCGGCTTTGTTTCAGGGAGAAAACAGAATAAAATAGTTAAAATATAGCCTATGTATATATTTGCCATGAATCTTATATTTTTCTGTATTATTTCTTTGTTTATCTTCTTATTTATTTTATATTCTTTCGTTTTTAATTTATATAGTTAATATATAGCATCAATCCTGTAGAATATTTATTTTAAGCATAAAAATAACAAAGCCGGAAAGATTACGGGGGATCTTTCCGGCTTTTTCATGATGATATGTCTTCTATATCAACTGTTTTTTAATACCATTGGATTAAAAGCAACTATCTTTTTATCCTTGGTCATTCCGCATGGATAAAGACCTTCTTTATATATCTCAAAGATTTTTTCCAAAATTGATTCTTTTTGTTCACCTAATATGTACCTTTGAATAGATAACATGTTTAATTGAG
The DNA here is from genome assembly GCF_042879355.1 of Photorhabdus sp. RM71S. Lineage (NCBI taxonomy): Bacteria > Pseudomonadati > Pseudomonadota > Gammaproteobacteria > Enterobacterales > Morganellaceae > Photorhabdus > Photorhabdus sp. RM71S. The sequence goes on from NZ_JBHFKV010000006.1 coordinate 178,984, forward strand.
AATATACTTTATCTAAGACTTCAAAATAAAAATCATCATAGTCAGAATTTTCTTTTTTTATTTTTTTCTTTCTATAGGCAATTGAAATTTTGTCATAATGAACAGAAAACTCTTTACTTATATCATTTAAGCATTCGTCAGCTTCATGAAATTCACTTCTTAACCTAAATTTACTTATAGAATTCTCAATGAGATCTAACCATACTAAATACCCGTCAGGTAATAATTGTTCAAAAGATAAAGTCAGTGCTAATTCAGGATCATGAATTTCTAAATAACGACCAGATTGATTGCTAAGAACCCCTGAAAATAATTTTTCAGACAAAAGAAAAGCCATTGGTTCAATAATAAATTCTTTTTTGTATCAATCATATATCACCTCTATTTATTAAATATATTATCCCACAATTCAAAAGCCCTTTGCTTGCCTATATCAGGATTCTTAGCAATATCTTTCGACCTAATTGGCATGCCATTCATCATTGCTTTCTTCGCCTTATTTTGTATGTTAGCAACTTGTTTTGCTATGACATTAGTAGGCTGGTTTAAATCAATTTTATTTAGAGCTTTTTCAACTGCGGAGGAATATCCATTATGGCTACCTCGATGTCTTGCCATTGTGCTAACTGTAGTAGCAACCTTTTTATCTTTGATGGGGTCTGGCAGCCTCAAAAATATTCCATTACTAGCATCATCAGAGGAAGCGTATCAGATTAAGGATGCGATCGCTAAGCTCCAGTCCGCGTTGGCTTACTGTGGGTATTCACCAAGATAGATCATCAGAAAGCCGGAAGATCTCGAAGGATCTTTCCGGCTCATATCACATATAATTAAAATTCTATAAAAGCATCATTTTCAAAATAAAAAATAAATGCCTCCAATAGATCATTGAGAGATGGATTGTCTAACTGGGCCTTAGTATTAGCTACTACTTCTTCAATTGTTCCTCCATCTAAAACTTCAATCCACCCGTTTTCTTTTACCTGTTTAGGTAAATAATCATCAGAATCAGGTGGAAAATCAGCACTACTCAGAGAAAAAACTCCTTCTGTTTCTAACGTCCAACTATTTTGATCTGGAGGCAAGCAAAACCACTCGCTGGAATTATTTTCTGGGGTCGATAATACATCAGCAATAGAAACTAACTTCATAAACTACCTCATTATTTATAGTCCACCACATTTTCCACTACCTAACTTTTTAAATCCTCCTTCCTGATTTGGATGAAGGCTTTTCTGTACAGCGCCAGGCGCTTGATGTTGAGATCTTGGAATAAGTTCTATCTTAGTTGGATTTTGAGCATTATGGTGCCATGAATGATTAGGTGGGCTAGTACGTTCAAATCCACCTTTTGGACCCGGCTGCACATGCGCTACAACTTCAGGTGGTAACGATTTAGCTAAATGTGGATTTTTTTGTATTGCTTCATACAGTTGTTTATTTGCATTATTAAAATGCTTAGGTCTGCTACTTGAATGTAAATCTGTGGGAATATCTGTTTGATACCACACACTATAATTCGGACTGGATAAAGGTCTACCGGAAGCATCAAAGCCAGTTAAGCCTAATGGGTCAATCCATCCGGTGGGATTTTTAACGTATGAATACGGATTCTCACCACCCCAGAGGCCCGTTGGATCTTCGGCACTATCCCGACGCCATCATACAGGTTAGCGGACTTTTCCCCTTGATTTAGCAGCCTTTTTCTCCACCGCTTTTTCCCGCTCTGTTAAAGAACATGCCAACTCGCCCCGACGGGCACTTTGCCGATTGTAGCTCACTTTTTCCCCGACGTCAGCGCCGGGTTTCAGCCCGCTTTTCCTGCCAGAACCGGGTTTTATCGGGAACCCGTGACGGCGGGGCAGCTTGCCTGCGCCGCTGACGCGGGTTGGCGGGTGCGGGCTGGCGAGGCCCGCAGGTGAAGCTTTTTAACAGGGAAGCCCCCCTGGGGGCTGCACGGGGCGGCGATGGCGAGCACGGGGACGAGCAACGGAGCGCAGAGCAGTGCAGCAGGGTTGGGGCGGTGGGTAATAAACTGCGGAGGCCGCAGGCCGACTGGCTTACCGGTCTGTGGCCGTTGACCTTGACGGGCTTGCCGGCGGGTTTTAGGACTGATGTTATCACCGGAGCCGCCAGGGATGGCGGCGACTGCGGCGGTGGGTTTTAGCACTGATAGTGACAGCAGCGGGTGAGCGAGCGAACCCGGTGCGCCTCTGGGGCTGAGAAGCTCAACCCGGCGGCCAGCCGCACGCTGTTGTTGAGGTGACCGCGCAGCGCCCTTGGGTGGGCGGCGCCGACATAATGTTTCGTTAAGCGTGGCGGGCCGTTCAGGCCCATTGCGCTTAATGCCACATTATGTTCAATGGCGGCCGACCGGCAACGATTGTGACAGAGAACGCCGAAGTTCAGCGCCGGGCGGGCGGCATTTACCGCCGGGCACGCCGATGGTAGGGAGGCAGTCCGTGCGCAGGGACGCGCACGGTCTGCCTTTCACTGCACCCCACACGCTCACAGGGAACCGGCTAACATTCAAGATTGTCCGGCTGCTGGGTGCGGTCAGTTCGGCTGTTTACTGTCCGGCTTGTCGCTATTCACAGACCCGTCATCGGGCGGCGTGTTCGGTTTGGATTTCCGTTCTGCCGGATGCGTCTGTTCGTGTACTTCCTTTAAGTGACCGATTGCCACCCGCGTATAGATTTGGGTGGTTTCCAGCTTTTCATGCCCCAGTATCGCCTGGATGTGCCGGGTGTCCGCGCCGTTCTCCAGCATCTGCGTCGCCATTGAGTGGCGGAACAGATGGCAGGCCCCCGGTTTAGCCAGTTGCGCCTGTTTACGGATGCTGTCGGCGGCTATCTGGGTTAACGTGCCTCTGGCCAGTCCCCGGCCTTTCTTAGTGATAAACAGGTGACCGCTGTCCCCCCGCCGCGTTAACTCGGGCCGGACGCTGAGCCAGCGACTTAACCAGTGCAGCGCCTGTTCGCCGATGGGCACTACCCGGTCTTTACCGCCTTTACCCTGTCTGACCAGCACCACGCCGCGCCCGAAGTCCACTTCGCTTAACAGCAGGTTCGCCACTTCCATCCGCCGGATACCGGTACTCCACAGTACTTCAAGGATAGCGCGATTTCTCAGCCCGGTTGGGGTGTTGATATCCGTTGCGGCTAATACCGTGTGGGTTTCGTCTTCATTCATCACCTGCGCCGGCAGCCGTTTTTCTTCTCTTGGCAATACCATGTTATCCGTCGGGTTATACAGGATATGGTGACGTTGCAGCAGCCAGCGGAACCACTGACGTAAGACACTCAGGCGGTCCCGCTGACTGCCCGGGCTGTAGGGCTGGCCGTTCGCTTTACGGGAGCTTCTCAGCCAGCGCTGGTAACTTTCCAGCAACGGCAGGCTGACCTGCGGTGCGGTCATTACTCCACGCGCTTCGCACCAGTTGACGAACGGCAACAGCCGCTCTTCATAGGACTCCTGAGTCCGTTCGCTTAAGCCCTGTCCCCGCACGGCTTCCAGCCAGGCGGCCAGATGCTGGCGTAAGGTGGCGAAGCGGGCCGGTATGGCGTCGGGTTGACCGTGGGTCTCCGTCACTGAGGGGCGTTTTTTTCTGTCTGGCGCGGCCAGTGTTGCCGCCGGGCTGGTCGGGATAGCGTGCTGTTGCTGCAACCAGTCGAACCACAGGCGTAAGGCGCGCAGGCGTCGGCGCTGACTGTCCGGCGGGTAGGGCTG